>NZ_JBEYXJ010000024.1:0-86461 GCF_040645015.1 Streptomyces sp. NPDC046881
CCGGCGCGCCCGGGCGTGGCAGCGGCACCGCGCAGGGCCAGCACGTCCGCCCGGGGGGGGGGGGCCCGCCCCGGCAGGGGTCCGCCCCCCCTTCGCGTGCCGGCCGGCCCCTCGTCACAGCCCCGGCGGTGTGCCCGCGACGCCGGGGCCGACCGGGTACGGCGCCGGTTCCGTCACCCAGCCCGCCGCCAGCACCAGCCGGGACTCGCGGTCGACGGCGAGGAAGGCGAAGGGGCGGTCGAAGGTGACCCGGACGACCGTCGTCTCGTAGCGGTACTGCGGGACCGCGCCGGCCGCCACCGGCATCATCGCCGTCACCGCCGCCGCCCGGAAGCCGAGCGCGCCGAACTGGGCCACGGCCGACTGGCGGGCCTCCCCGACGGCCAGCGGGTAGGGGCTCACCCCCGGGAAGTGGCCGGCCTCGGTGTCCGCCGCCGCCGTGAGGCCGAAGAGGCCCGGCAGCGCGAGCAGGTCGTGGTCGGCCCGCACCTCGTACGCCACCGTCGTCACGTCCAGCGTCCTCGGCTCCGGCGCGGTGGCCGGCTGCTGCTCCACGTGCAGTCCGGGTCCCACGTGCCCGTGCGGCAGCGCGCCGCCCCCGGTCAGCGGCAGGCCGCGCTCCACGATCCCCACGCCGGCCGCCAGCACCTGACCCGGTGTCATGCGCTCCTCACCGAGCAGGAGGTGGACGTCGACGCCGTTGTCCCCGGGCACCGTCAGCGCGGTGACGAAGCCGTCCGGGGTGCCCGTCACCCCCACCCGGTCCGGCCGCACGCTGCGCCGGTGCAGGCCGCGCAGGGTGCGGCCCTGCCAGGGACCGGAACCGGGCCGCAGCGGCCGCTCGGTGAAGGGCTGCCGCCAGTCCGTGCGCAGCGCGAGGGCGGTGGCCAGCACCATCCGCGCGTCCCGGGTCAGCGTCACCGGCATGCGCTCGACCAGCCCGCCGGTCCGCTCGGCCGCCCAGGCGTCCAGCCGCTCCTGCGCGGTGACGAGGTCGTCCCCGAAGACCCCGTGGGTGCCGGCGGGCAGCCCGGCCCGCCACTCCTCCCGCAGGGCCAGCCCGTGGTACGTCCACACGCCGAGCGCCGTGTCCAGGCCGGACACCGACGCCAGCCCCGCCAGCAGCTCCCGTGCGGCACCGGCCGCCCGCTCGGCCGGCACGCCCAGGGCGCCGGCCAGTTCCGCGCGCGCGGGCCCGGCCGCTCCGTCGGCCAGGAAGGCCAGCAGGGGCCACACGCCCGGCGCCGAGAACACCGTGCCCTCACGCAGTGCCTGCGCCCACCGCGCGGTGAGTCCGTTCACCGCGCGGACGGCCGTATCGCCCACCCGGCCGTCCGGCCCGGTCTCCACCCGCATTCCGCCCCCCGTTCATGTGCCGCTCACGCTGCGGCCGGTCGTACGTCGGTCGAGTCGACGGTACCGGTGTGCGTCCCCCGCCTCCCGGCCCCCGCCCGTCACTCCTGCCAACGGCCGGGCGGCCCTCGGGAGTTCCCGGGGTACCGGCCTCCGAGGTGTGAGGACCCCTATAAGGGGAGAAAGTGCCTGGGTAAAGCCCTCCCCGGCCTTTTGTCATCACATCGAGTGATTCTCTGGCCTTTGCTTGCACGGTACAACCCACGGTTGCCAGGCTGTTGCTGTCTGTACAACCTGATGGGAGCGGCCAGTGACTTTCGGTGAGCAGCCGGCGTACCTGCGTGTCGCGGGTGATCTCCGCAAGAAGATCGTCGACGGTTCACTCCCGCCCCACACCCGCCTGCCCTCGCAGGCCCGCATCCGCGAGGAGTACGGCGTCTCGGACACGGTCGCCCTGGAGGCCCGCAAGGTGCTGATGGCCGAGGGACTGGTCGAGGGCCGCTCCGGCTCGGGGACCTATGTGCGCGAGCGGCCCGTGCCCCGCCGGGTCGCCCGCTCCGGGTACCGGCCGGCGGGCGGCGCCACCCCGTTCCGGCAGGAGCAGTCCGACGCCTCGGTGCGCGGCACCTGGGAGTCCAGCAGCGAACAGACCGAGGCCGGGGCGGCCATCGCCGAGCGGCTCGCGATCCAGACCGGCGACCGGGTCATGCGCACCAAGTACCTCTTCCGGGAGGGCGGCGAGCCGATGATGCTCTCCACCTCCTGGGAGCCCCTCGCCGTCACCGGCCGCACCCCCGTGATGCTGCCCGAGGAGGGGCCGCTCGGCGGGATGGGCGTGGTCGAGCGCATGCGGGCCATCGACGTCATCGTGGACAACGTCACCGAGGAGGTCGGCGCCCGCCCCGGCCTCGCCGAGGAGCTGCACCTGCTCGGCGGCGTCCCCGGGCACGTGGTCCTGGTCGTCCACCGCACCTACTTCGCCTCCGGCCGCCCGGTGGAGACCGCCGACGTCGTCATCCCGGCCGACCGCTACCAGGTCGCCTACCACCTGCCCGTGAGGTAACCGCCCCCGCCCGGGCGGCCGGTGCCTCGCGCGCCCCCGTGCGTGAGGTAGCGCACACCCTGATGCGCCACCCGCCGCCGCCCGGCCCTGTCCGCTTCCTCCCCGGCCGCAGCAATCCGGCCGTTTTCCCAGGTGGTCCCGGGTGGCTCCGGCATGCCCCCGACCCCAGGCAACGAAGTTCGCGACGGCGCATTCGGCCCCGTGCGCCCCCGGCGTTCTGGCTGGTTGCGTACCTCTTTGTGAAAAGTCGTATTCGCAGCGTGAAGGTTGGGCGTACGCTCGGGCATATGCGGATTGCGGTTTCCTTAGGCGGGGCGCGGCGGGGGCCCCGGAGTGGGGGAGGGCGGGGCGGTGCGAGAAGGAACACGGGCGGTGGGGGCCATGAGTGAGGGCACGGTCTCCCTCCCCTGGATCGTGATACGGCAGGACGACAACGGCAATCGCTACCGGGTCGGCCGCTACGCGACCCGCGCGGAGGCGCAGAAGATCGCCGACAGCCTCGACGACCGGGGGCACAAGCAGCTCTACTGGGTCGAGCGCATCGGCCAGAACGGGGACGGCACCCAGAACTGAGCGTGCCCGGGCTCCCGTAGGCTCCGCTCCATGACGCGCACGACTCCCGAAGCGGACCCGATCGTGGTGGTGGGAGCCGCCCTGCTCGACGGCGGCCGGCTGCTCGCCGCGCGCCGCAGCGCCCCCGCCGACCTGGCCGGGCGCTGGGAGCTGCCCGGCGGCAAGGTCGAGGCGGGGGAGCGGCCCGAGGACGCCCTGGTGCGCGAACTGCGCGAGGAGCTGGGCGTCGACGCCGAACCGGTCGGACGGGTGCCGGGACAGTGGCCGCTGCGGACGCCGTACGTCCTCCAGGTGTGGACCGCCCGCCTGCGCCCCGGCTCACCCGCGCCGAGCCCCCTCCAGGACCACGACGAACTGCGCTGGCTGACCCCGGACCGGATCTGGGAGGTCGACTGGCTCGACCAGGACGTCCCGGCCGTGCGGGAGGTGTCCGCCCGATGGGGAGCGGCGCGCAACCCCGCCGACCCCTAGGTGCGCGGCCCCCGGACGGAGCGCGCCCGTTCGTGCCACAGTGCGCCCTCTCGCGCGGTACTGCCACCCGGATATCGGGTATGTGCCCATTAACCCCATGAAACCGGACATGGGTGGGCTCGCTGGCCTGGGAAGTGATCGGCGTGATCGACACCGATGGCGACTGCGCCGAGTGGTCCTTCCCCGCGGAACCGGACGCCGTGCGCAGCGCCCGCGCGGCGGTCCGGGGCCAGTTGCACGGCTGGGGCCTGGACTGCCTCGCCGATCTCGCCGCCCTGCTGGTGAGCGAGCTGGTCACCAACTCGCTGCGGCACGCCACCGGTCCCATCGGCGTACGCCTGGTCCGCCCCGCCGAGCCCGCCGACACCCTGCGGGTGGAGGTCTCCGACCCGCTCCCCGAGCTGCCGCGGGAGCGTGTCGCACAGCCCGAGGACGAGAGCGGACGCGGTCTCCAGCTGGTCGCGGGCTCCTCGCGGCGCTGGGGCACCCGGCCCGGCGCGGGCGGAAAGACCGTCTGGTTCGAACTGGCGCTGCCCGGGTGACGCCGCGGCAGTCGCAGGGGCACGGGGGTGTACGGCAGTCGGCGTCCCGTCCCCCGTGCGCGCCGGGGGCGCACGCGGTCCGGCGATGGGTGGTTCGGCGGTGTGTTCCCTGGTTAGAAGAGTGGAAGTGTTGTCACGGACCGGTCCGAAAACCACCTGGACCGAGCTGTGATCGTGAACACCGTGTCGTGCGGCGCCGTAGTGCTGGATACTGCGGGCAGCCGCCCCCGGTGACCGGTGCCGGGCGCGGTGAGCTGGAGGGGACGGTTCGCGTGAGCGAGATACCAGCGAAGGCCACGGAGTCCGAGGACCCGTCGGACGGCGCGAGGAGCCAGGCCGCGGAGGCTTCCGTGGCGCCCGGTGACGCGATGTGGCAGAGCAGTCCGCCCGGTTCGATCTACGACTACATCAAGGTCGCGTCCTTCTCCATCGGTCCCGGCGGGCTGGTCGAGCAGTGGAGCCTGCGCGCCGAGCAACTCTTCGGCATCCCCGCCGAACGCGCCGTCGGCATGGACCCGATAGAGGCTTTCATCGACCCCGACCTGCGCGAGAGCGGCCAGCGGAAGATGGCCGAAATCCTCGACGGGCGGGAGTGGACCGGAGTAGTGCCCTTCCGGATGCCGGACGGCCCGGACGGCAATCGCGGCGAGGAGGGCCTGGCCGAGGTCTACGTCATGCCGACGCGCACCGCCGAGGGCGAGAAGGCCGCCGTCTGCATCGTGGTGGACGTCCGCACGCTGCGCAGCATCGAGACCGACCTCGCCGCCTCGCAGGCGATTTTCGGTCAATCCCCCTTCGGTTTCCTGCTGATCGACGTCGACCTGCGGGTCCGCCGGGCGAACATGCGGTTCGCCTCCGTCTTCGGCGGATCCCCGGACGACCACCGGGGCAAGGGAGTTCACGACTACCTGCCGCGCGGCGAGGCCGAGCGGGTCTCGGCCACGCTGCGGCGGGTGCTGGAGTCCGGCGAGTCCATCACCGACATGCACGTCACCGGCTTCGTCCCGGGCTCCGAGGAACGCCGGCACTGGTCCGTCAACCTCTACCGCGTGCACAGCGGCAGCGGCCGGCCCATCGGCATCGCCTGGCTCGGCACCGACATCACCGCCCGCCGCGCCGCCGCCCGCGAGGCCGCCGCCGCCCGGCGCAACCTCGCCCTGCTCAACGAGGCCGGCGCCCGGATAGGGAACTCCCTGGACCTGGAGACCACGGCCCGCGAACTCCTCGACGTGGTCGTCCCCGGCTTCTGCGACCTGGCCACCGTCGACCTCTACCAGGGCCTGCTGGCCGGCGACGAGGCCCCGCCCGGCCTCGCCGACGGCAGCGCCGAACTGCGCCGCGTCGCCTTCGCCAGCGCCGTCTCCGGCGCCCCCTTCAGCAGCGCCGGCAAGCCCGTCGAGGTCGGCGCGGTCCACCACTTCCCGTTCAACTCGCCCTGCGCGGACGCCCTGCGCACCGCGCGGCCGCAGTACGTGCCCGCCGAGGAGGGCGGGCTCGTGCAGTCCACGCTGGCCGTGCCGATGGTCGCCCACGACACGGTGGTGGGACTCGCGCAGTTCGCCCGGACGAAGGGCAGCGAGCCGTTCGGCGAACGCGACCGGGAACTCGCGGTCGAACTGGCCGCGCGGGCCGCCGTCTGCATCGACAACGCGCGCCTGTACCGCCGGGAACACGAACGCGCCCTGATACTGCAGCGGTCCCTGCTGCCGCCCGGCGACCCCGAGGCCTCCGGCCTCGACATCGCCTGCCGCTATCTGCCGGGCAACGCGGCCACGGAGGTGGGCGGCGACTGGTTCGACGTCATCGAACTCCCCGGCCACCGCACCGCCCTGGTCGTCGGGGACGTCATGGGCCGGGGTCTGCGGGCCGCGGTGGCGATGGGTGAACTGCGCACCGCCGTCCGCACGCTGGCCCTGCTCGACCTGGAACCGGCGGAGGTCCTCTCGGCGTTGGATGAGATCGCGCGCGGACTCGGCACGCCCGGCGGGGTCCAGCAGGCCACCCGTACGGCCCGCCAGCCCCGGGACGCCGACCTCTCCGAGGTGTACCTGGCGACCTGTGTGTACGCCGTGTACGACTCCGTCACCCGACGCTGTACGTTCGCCAACGCCGGCCATCTGCCACCGGTCCTGGTGGAGCCCGGCGAGGCGGCGCTGATGCTCGACGTGCCGCCCGGCATGCCGCTCGGCGTGGGGGGCGAGCCGTTCGAGGAGGTGGAGGTCGAACTCCCCGAGGGCGCGCTGCTCGCGCTCTACACGGACGGCCTCGTCGAGTCCCGCGACCACCCGCTGGACGAGGGCCTGCAGGCCTTCGTGGGCGCGCTCACCGACCCCAGCCGGCCCCTGGAGGACGTCTGCGACCACGTCCTCAACACCCTCGACACCCACCACGGCGAGGACGACATCGCCCTGCTCATGGCCCGGGTGCAGGGGCTGCCCGCCGATTCCGTCGGCGACTGGACGCTGCCGCGCGAGCCGCGCAGTGTCGGGCGGGCCCGTGAGTACGCCCGCGGGCAGCTGCTCTCCTGGGACCTGGAACCACTGGTCGACACCACGGAACTGCTGGTCAGCGAGCTGGTGACGAACGCGCTGCGGTACGGCGAGGGGGACATCCGGCTCCGGCTGCTGCTGGACCGCACCCTGGTCTGCGAGGTCTGGGACGCCGGCCTCGTCCAGCCCCGGCGCCGCCGGGCCCGGGACACCGACGAGGGCGGCCGGGGCCTGCAACTGGTCGGCCTCCTCAGCGCGGCCTGGGGCTCCCGGCGCACCCCCCGGGGCAAGACGGTCTGGTTCGAACTGCCCCTGCCGGGCGGCGACGGCACCCTCACCGACCCGGCGGAAGCCCTGCTGAGCCTGTTCTGACCTGCCCGAGCGCGCCGCAGAGCTCAGGCGTGGTGGCGGGAGCGGGTCCGGGGGCCGCCGTAGGCCACCGGGGGGCCGGCGTCCGGGGTCTCGGTGAGGAGGATGCCGCCGAGGACGGCGCCCGCCAGGCCGGCCGTGGCCGCCTCGGTGCCGACGGACGGGGTGCCGTACGCCCGTACGTCCCGCTCGGCCAGCTCGCGTGCCTCCCCGGCCGCCGCGTCGGCCCGGGCGGTGTTCCCCGCGGCCAGCTCCCGTACCGCCTCCGCCAGCCGGGCCCGGGCCTGCGCGCCCACGGCCCCCCGGTGCACGGCGACGAACTCCTCCGCCCCGGCCACGGAACTCCGCGCCACGAGCAGCGCGGCGGTGTCCAGCACCCCCGAGCGCGCCCCGTCCAGCCGCTCGACCGCCCGGGTGATCCGGCGCAGCGCGTCCAGCGGATCGTACGGTCCGCCCGTCAGCTCCTCGCGGACCGCCGCCAGCACCATGTCGGCGTGCGCCGGCCGCGCGCGCGGATCGGCCGTGGTGGTCCGCTCCGGCCCGCCCCGCACCGCCGCCAGCTCCGCCTCGGCGCCGGTCAGCGCCGCCGGCACCAGTGCGGCCGCCTCCCGCAGCCGTGCCGCGAGCCGCTCCACCCCGTCCACCAGCACCCCCGCCTGGACCACCGCCCCCTCACCGGCCCGCAACCGCCGCACCGCCCGCCCCACGTCGCCCGCGTCGGCGGCCTGGCGGGCCTCGTTGAGCCGCGCGGTGGCGAACAGCAGCCGGTCCTTGGCCTGTTCGACGTTCCCGGCGACGGGCCGGCCGGCCGAGTGCGCGTACCGCTCCCGGAGCGTCGCCAGCGTCTCCTGCGCGGGCACCACCCGTCCCGCCAGCTCCCGGAACCGCTCCTCCGCCACCGTCAGCGCCGCCCCCACCCCCCGGTCGCCGCCCTCCGCCTCGTCCAGCCCGCGCAACCGGTCCAGCGCCGCCGCCTCCGCGTCCAGCCGGCGCCCGGCCTCCGCACAGCGGCCGATCACCCCGACCAGCGCCTGGCGCCGGGCACTCGGCTCCTCCGGTACGCCCTCCTCGTACCGCCGCCAGATCGCGAACGCCGCCGACAGCTCGGTCTCCGCGGCCCGCAGGGCGTGGGTGAACGGCTCGGTCTGCTTCTCCCCGAACAGCTCCCGGACGAGGGTCAGTTCCTCCCTGCTGGCCCGTACGCAGTCGTCGGCCAGCCGCAGTGCCGCCCGCGCCTGACGCTCGGAGTCGGCCGGGGTGGGCACGGGCGGCTGCGCCGAGACGGTCCCCGGAGTCGTGCGGGTCCGGGCCCGGCGGGTGCGCCGCAGGTAGCCGTATCCGGCCAGGGCCACGGCCGTCACCCCGGCGACGAGCGGCAGCACCAGGTCGGCGGCCGACGTCCCGTCCTCCTGCGGGGCGGCCGCACCCGGCACCGCGCCGGCCGAGGCCACGGGAACCGGATCATGGGCCTCTGCCGTCATCACCGGCAACACCAGCCACCCGGCTCCCGCCAGGGCACCCAGCACGGCATGCGTCACCCGCACCCGTATGTGCGCGGTGGCACGCCGGGGCCGGCCCCGGATCAGGGAGGACGTCACATTTCGGAGCGTATGGGCAGGTAGGCGGCTCCGCGAGCGGGACGGAGACGGGTGGGGGACCAGACGGACAGGGGGGCGGGATGGACGAGAACCCGACGGGCGAGCAGCGGGCGGAGGGAAGCCCGCCGGACGAACAGCGGTCCGACGGGCACCCGTCGGACGAGCAGACGGCTGACGAAAAGCCGACGGTCGAGGCTGACGAGAAGCCGGCGGTCGAGGCTGACGAAAAGCCGACGGTCGAGCAGGCGGTCGAGGCTGACGGGAAGCCGCCTGCCGAGCGGCCCGAGCCGTCCTCCCCCCGAGCCCCCACCCGCAAGCGCCGTGTCCTCCGCGTCGCCGCGCTCCTCCTCGCCCTCCTGCTGCTCCCGCTCCTCACCGCCGAGACGGCCCTCCGGCTGAACTACACCGGCGACCCGGCGCCCGGCACCCGTACCCGGCACCAGGACGCCCTCTGGCTGGGGCATGCCTGGGTGGACGGGCGGAAGGGCGACCGGGACGTCGCGGCCCTCGCCGACCGGCTGCGCGGTACCGGCATCCGTGACCTGTACGTGCACTCCGGCCCCCTGGAACACGACGGCACCCTGCCCGCGTCGGCGTACCCGAAGGCCCGTTGGCTGACGGCCGCCGTCCACCGGGAGCTGCCCGGCGTCCGCGTCCAGGCCTGGCTCGGCGACAAGCTGGCCGGCGAGGGCCCCGACGGCCTGCGGCTCGACCGCCCGGCCACCCGCGCGGCGATCCTCGACTCCACCCGCGCCGTCCTCGCCGTCGGCTTCCAGGGCGCCCACTTCGACCTCGAACCGCTGCACTCCGGCGACCGCGACTACCTGGGTCTCCTCGACGACCTGCGCGCGCTCACCCACGCCCGGGGCGCCGTCCTCTCCGTCGCCGCCCACCAGATCGACCCGGTGCCCGCCTTCCACTCCTTCTGGGGTGCCACCACCGGACACCCCAAGTGGTGGTCGCAGGCGTACTTCGGGCAGGTGGCCCGCCGCGTGGACCAGATCGCCGTCATGTCGTACGACACCATGCAGCCGCTGCAGAGCCTGTACGGCGGCTATGTGGCGCAGCAGACCAGCCTCGCCCTGGAGGTCACCCCGGACGGCACCGACCTCCTGATGGGCCTGCCCTTCTACCACGAGAACCGGTTCGGGCACTGGGCGCACGCCGAGACCGTCCCGGCGGCGGTGCGGGGCGTACGGCTGGGCCTGTCCCGCACGGACGCGGACCGGCGCGCCTTCGGCGTCGCCCTGTACGTCGACTTCGCCGCCACCGAGGACGACTGGGCCGCCTACCGGGAGGACTGGGTCCGTACGCCATGACACCCCGCCGACGCCCACTGCACCCGCGACGAACTCGTCCAGGAGTTCAGTCCTCGGCGGGCGCCTGGTCTGCCGCGGACCGCCTCCTGATCTTCGAGCCCAGCCACACCAGCGGGTCGTACTTGCGGTCGACCGCCCGTTCCTTCAGCGGGATCAGGGCGTTGTCGGTGATCCGGATGCCCTCGGGGCAGACCTCCGTGCAGCACTTGGTGATGTTGCAGTAGCCGAGGCCGTGGTCGTCCTGGGCGGTGCGCCCGCGGTCCAGGCCGGTGTCGGCCGCCGCGTCCAGCGGGTGCATGTCGAGTTCGGCGACCCGCATCAGGTACCGCGGCCCGGCGAACGCCCGCTTGTTCTCCTCGTGGTCGCGCACCACGTGGCAGGTGTTCTGGCACAGGAAGCACTCGATGCACTTGCGGAACTCCTGCGGACGGTCCACGTCCTCCTGGAACATGCGGTACTCGCCGGGACCCAGGCCGGCGGGCGGCACGAACGCGGGGACCTCGCGGGCCTTCTCGTAGTTGAAGCCGACGTCCGTCACCAGGTCGCGGATCACGGGGAAGGCGCGCAGCGGGGTGATCGTGATCGTCTCCGCCCGGTCGAAGACCGACATGCGGGTCATGCACATCAGCCGCGGGCGGCCGTTGATCTCCGCCGAGCACGAACCGCACTTGCCCGCCTTGCAGTTCCAGCGCACGGCCAGGTCGGGCACCTGGGTGGCCTGGAGGCGGTGGACGATGTCCAGGACCACCTCGCCGTCGTTCACCTCGACCGTGAAGTCCTCGAGGCCGCCGCCCTGTTCGTCGCCCCGCCACACCTGGAAGCGGGCTTCGTAGCTGCTCACTCGTACAGCTCCTCTTCGGCGAGGTACTTGACCAGCTCCTCCTTCTCGAAGAGGGCGAGCAGGTCCGGGCGGATGGGGTCGGTGGTCTCGCGGGCGAGGCGGATCTGCCCCCGGGCGGGGTCCGTCGCGGCGAGGCCACCGGAGGGGTCGGCGAGGGTGCACAGCAGGTTCACGTTGCGCCAGGCCCGGTCCATCGCCGGGTGGTCCTCGCGGGTGTGGCCGCCGCGCGACTCGGTGCGCTCCAGCGCGGCCCGGGCCACGCACTCGCTGACCAGCAGCATGTTCCTGAGGTCGAGGGCGAGGTGCCAGCCGGGGTTGAACTGGCGGTGGCCCTCGACACCGGCCCGCCGGGCCCGGGCCCGCAGCTCGGCCAGCTTGTGCAGGGCCTGCTCCATCTCGCCCTCGCGGCGGATGATGCCGACCAGGTCGTTCATGGCCTGCTGGAGTTCCTGGTGCAGGGTGTACGGGTTCTCCGGCGGGCCCGCCGCGCCGTCGCCCTCCGCCTCCGCGGAGAAGGGCCGCAGGGCCTCCGCCGCGGCCGTGTCGACCTGGGCGTCGTCCACCGGCGGTCGCCGGCCCGCCAGCCCCTGCGCGTACTCGGCGGCGTGCCAGCCGGCACGGCGGCCGAAGACCAGCAGGTCGGACAGGGAATTGCCGCCGAGCCGGTTCGAGCCGTGCATGCCGCCGGCCACCTCGCCGGCCGCGTACAACCCCGGCACCCCGCGGGCCGCCGCCGTGTCGGAGTCGACCGCGATGCCGCCCATGACGTAGTGGCAGGTCGGCCCGACCTCCATCGCCTCGGCCGTGATGTCGACGTCCGCCAGCTCCTTGAACTGGTGGTACATCGACGGCAGCCGGCGCCGGATCACCTCGGCGGGCATCCGGGTCGACACGTCCAGGAACACCCCGCCGTGCGGCGAGCCCCGGCCCGCCTTGACCTCGGCGTTGATCGCGCGGGCCACCTCGTCGCGGGGGAGCAGCTCCGGCGGGCGCCGGTTGTGCTCCGGGTCCTCGTACCACCGGTCGGCCTCCTCCTCCGACTCGGCGTACTTCTCCTTGAAGACGTCCGGGACGTAGTCGAACATGAACCGCTTGCCCTCGGAGTTGCGCAGCACCCCGCCGTCCCCGCGCACCGACTCGGTGACGAGGATGCCCTTGACCGACGGCGGCCAGACCATGCCGGTCGGGTGGAACTGCACGAACTCCATGTTCAGCAGCGGCGCGCCGGCCAGGAGCGCCAGCGCGTGTCCGTCGCCCGTGTACTCCCACGAGTTCGACGTGACCTTGAAGGACTTGCCGATGCCGCCGGTCGCGACCACGACCGCGGGAGCCTCCAGGACGAAGAAGCGGCCGGTCTCCCGCTCGTAGGCGAAGACGCCCGAGACCCGGTCGCCGTCCTTGAGGACCCTGGTGACCGTGCACTCCTGGAAGACCTTCAGCCGGGACTCGTAGTCCCCGGTCTCCTTGAAGTCCTCCTGCTGGAGCGCGACGATCTTCTGCTGGAGCGTGCGGATCAGCTCCAGGCCGGTGCGGTCGCCCACGTGGGCCAGCCGCGGGTACTCGTGGCCGCCGAAGTTGCGCTGCGAGATCCGGCCGTCCTTCGTACGGTCGAACAGCGCGCCCCAGGTCTCCAGCTCCCACACCCGCTCGGGTGCCTCCTGGGCGTGCAGCTCGGCCATCCGCCACTGGTTGAGGAACTTGCCGCCGCGCATGGTGTCGCGGAAGTGCACCTGCCAGTTGTCGTGCTCGTTGGCGTTGGCCATCGCGGCCGCGATGCCGCCCTCGGCCATCACGGTGTGCGCCTTGCCGAACAGCGACTTGCAGATCACCGCCGTACGGGCGCCCCGCTCGCGCGCCTCGATCGCAGCCCGCAGCCCGGCGCCGCCGGCACCGACCACGACGACGTCCCACTCCTGCCGGTCGACCACGGACATCAGAAGGCCTCACTCATCAGAAGAATCTCGGATCGTCGAAGACCCCGGACGCGACGAGGTAGACGTAGAAGTCGGCGAGCGCCACGCTCAGCAGCGACGCCCACGCCAGCTGCATGTGGCGGGCGTTGAGCCGGCCCACGAACTGCCACGCCCGGTACCGCAGCGGGTGCTTCGAGAAGTGCTTGAGCTTGCCGCCGACGATGTGCCGGCAGGAGTGGCAGGAGAGGGTGTACGCCCAGATCAGCACGATGTTGGCCAGGAAGACCAGGGTGCCGAGGCCCATGTGGCCCCAGCGGTAGTGCGGGTCCCGGAAGGCCAGCACGGTGTCGTACGTCAGCACCCCGGCCACCAGCAGGGCGGCGTAGAAGAAGTACCGGTGGACGTTCTGCAGGATCAGCGGGAAACGGGTCTCGCCGCTGTAGCTGCGGTGCGGCTCGGCCACCGCGCAGGCGGGCGGCGAGGCCCAGAAGGCGCGGTAGTACGCCTTGCGGTAGTAGTAGCAGGTCAGCCGGAAGCCGAGCGGGAAGATCAGGATGATGACGGCGGGGGAGATGCCCCACCAGCCCCCGAAGAGGTCGGCGTTCGGTCCTGCGCGCATGGTCCGGCAGTTCTCCGCCAGGCACGGCGAGTAGAACGGCGAGACGTACGGCGCCGCGTAGTAGTGGGCGTTGGCGAAGGCCCGCCAGGTCGAGTAGACGACGAACGCGAACAGACCGGCCGCGGTGACGGCGGGCGCCAGCCACCAGCGGTCGGTCCGCAGGTGCGGGGCGGCGATCGCGGCGCGCGTGCGGGCGTGCACGCCACCGCTGTTCTGTTGGGGTTCCGTACCAGTGGCCAAGTCAGGACTCCGGTCGGTAGGGGTGGGTCAGGGGGCGCGGCGGTCGCGGGCGCCCAGTCCCTCGTCGTCCGTGTCCGTCCACAGGCTGATGTCGTAGGGCGCGTCGGAGATGGTGACGAGGTCGGGCCGGTGCGACGCGATCGGGGCGGCGGCTGCCTCCCGCAGCAGTGCCACGCTCTCGCGCAGATGGTCGGCGTCCACTCGGACCCGGCGTATCTCCAGACCCGAGCTGCCGAGCTGGTGTTCCAGGCGGCCCAGCGACCGGTGGAGGTCGTCGAGGCAGCGCTGTACGGCGTTGATGTCGTCGTGCACGGACATGACTTGCCCTCGCTTCCGCGGGTCCGGCGGGTCATGGGCGGCAACGTGCATGCGCCTTGGAGTGTTGCGCCTCTCGCCTGCCGGTGTGAAGGGATGTGCAGCGATTGGCCGGGGCGTACGGGTGCATCGCCCGGTGTGTTGCGCCGCACGGGTGGGCTTACCGGCCGTCGCCGCCGTGTCGCCCGCTGTTGCCGGATCCTTTCCTCTTCAGTGGCCGCATAGATCTGATCAGCTCCATATACCGCCGAACGTGATCAGCTCCATATACCGACAAATGTGAGCATAAGGCCCGTGGCTTCCCGGAGGTAGCAGAGATGTCCTACGACGGTGTTGGGCAGCGCCCCGAAGGGGTGCGCGGCCGGCGGCACGTGCAGCGCACCCTCGCCTTCCTGAGCGCCGGCGCGCTGGCCGTACCGCTGCTCGCCGGGTGCGCCGACGAGGACGTGACCAGCACCCCGCTCGCTCCGCAGGACATCGCCCCGGTCGCCCGGGACCTGGTCGCCGACGGCGGCACCCTGAAGTGGGCCGTGGACGCCGTACCGCAGACCCTGAACACCTTCCAGGCCGACGCCGACGCCGGCACCGGCCGGATCGCCCAGGCCGTGCTGCCGTCCATGTTCCGGCTGGACGCGACCGGCCGGCCGGTGGCCAATCCGGCCTACCTGGAGTCGGCCGAGGTCATCGAGACCGAGCCGCGCCAGGTGGTGCTGTACAAGCTGAACCAGCAGGCCGTCTGGAGCGACGGCCGGGAGATCGGCGCCGCCGACTTCGTCGCCCAGTGGCGGGCCCTGTCCGGAAAGAACAGCGCCTACTGGACGGCCCGCAACGCCGGCTACGACCGGATCGCCAAGATCGAGCGCGGCGCCAACGACCTCCAGGTCCGCGTCACCTTCTCCCGCCCCTACGCCGACTGGCGGTCGCTGTTCTCCCCGCTGTACCCGAAGGACGTCATGGGCACCCCGGACGCCTTCAACGACGGCGCCCGCCGGAAGCTGCAGGTCACCGCCGGGCCCTTCAAGGTCGAGAAGGTCGACACCGCCACGAAGGACGTCGTCCTCACCCGCAATCCGCGCTGGTGGGGCAAGCCCGCCAAGCTGAACGAGATCGTGCTGCACGCCGTGTCCCGCGACAAGCGGGCCGCCGCGCTCGCCGACGGCAGCGTGCAGCTCGCCGACATCGACTCCGCCGACGCGCAGCGGATCGCCCTCGCGAACCGGACGAAGGGCACCGGGACCCCGCTCCAGGGCGCCGGGGGCAAGACCTCCGTGAAGAAGCTGCGCGACTGGGCCCTCGCCCACGGCTTCGACTCCGACCAGGTGCACGCCGGCCAGAAGAAGCTCCGCAAGGCCATCACCCGCTACCTGGAGCAGCAGCAGGCGCTGCGGGACGTCGAGGTCCGCAAGTCCCTGGAGCCCGCCTACACCCAGCTCGCCCTCAACGGCGCCACCGGCCCGCTCACCGACGAACGGGTCCGCCGGGCCGTCGCCCGCGCGCTGGACCGGACCGAGCTGGCCCGGCTGGTGCTCACCCCGCTGGGGCTGCCCGCCGTCCCGGTCGGCAGCCACCTCGCCCTGTCCGGGCAGGCCGCCTACGCCGACGGCAGCGGCGCGATCGGCGGCCAGGACGCCGTGGAGGCGCAGGCGCTGCTCGCCGACGCCGGCTGGGTGCGCGGCGGCCCGCTCAAGGAGCAGAAGAAGGCCGAGAAGGCGGCCGGCCCCGAGCACGGCACCGGGCACGACGGCGAGGACGTCTCGAACGGCGGCAAGGACGGCGAGTACATCGTCGGGGAGGAGGAGGACGACGACAAGGGCCACGGCGAGGAGCCGGCCGGGGACCAGGGCGGCACGGACGGCGACGGCAAGGGCAGGCAACACGAGCCGGCCGGCGACCAGCGCGAGCACGGCGACCAGCACCTCGCACAGGAGGGCAAGCACGGCGGCGCGCCCGGTGCCTACGCCCCGAAGGGCACGGCCGCCCCGGCCGCCGCGCCGGCCGGACCGCTCGCCAAGGACGGCAAGCCGCTCGCGCTGCGCTTCGTCCTGCCCTCCGGGCCCGGCTCGGAGACCCTGAACTCGGTCGCCGAGCGGATCTCGGCGATGCTGGAGCAGGTCGGCATGCGGACCACGATCACCAAGGTCTCGGACGAGAGCTACTTCAAGGACCACATCGCCGCCGGCGACTACGACCTCGCCCTGTACTCCTGGCCGTCCTCGGCCTTCCCGGCGACCGACGCCCGGCCGATCTACGCCAAGCCGGTCCCGGCGGCGGACGGCTCGGTGAACGTCGAGCAGAACTACACCCGGGTCGGTACCGACCAGGTCGACCAGCTCTTCGACCAGGCCGCCACCACGCTGGACGAGGACGAGGCACGGGACCTGATCCGGAAGGCCGATTCCCGCATCTGGGCGGCGGCCGGCTCCATCCCGCTGTACCAGCGGCCGCAGCTGGTGGGAGCGCGGAAGAACCTGGTCAACGCGGGTGCGTTCGGGTTCCAGACACCGGTCTACGAGGACATGGGATTCCTGAAGAAGGGGGCGAAGGTCTCGCCCGCTCCGCACAAGGGCTAGCGGCCCGGCGAGCCCCGGCTGAAAAGGCCACGTACCATGGGGTGAGGCCGTGGCGTGTCCAGCCCGGCAGGGCCCGCGCGACACGGACGTACGCGCAGGGCGATCCTCACCACTCCGGGAGTACGGCAGCTTATGGCCACGCGCCACGACATCCGCAACGTCGCCATCGTCGCTCACGTCGACCACGGCAAGACCACCATCGTCGACGGCATGCTCAAGCAGGCCGGCGCGTTCGCCGCCCACCAGCTCGACTCGGTCGACGACCGCATGATGGACTCGAACGACCTGGAGCGTGAGAAGGGCATCACGATCCTCGCCAAGAACACGGCGGTGAAGTACCACCCCAAGGACGGCGGGGACCCGATCACCATCAACATCATCGACACCCCCGGCCACGCCGACTTCGGTGGCGAGGTCGAGCGCGGTCTGTCGATGGTCGACGGTGTCGTGCTGCTGGTGGACGCCTCCGAGGGCCCGCTGCCGCAGACCCGCTTCGTGCTGCGCAAGGCGCTCCAGGCCCGGCTGCCCGTCATCCTGTGCATCAACAAGACGGACCGTCCCGACGCCCGCATCGACGAGGTCGTCAACGAGACCTACGACCTCTTCCTCGACCTGGACGCGGACGAGGAGCAGATCGAGTTCCCGATCGTCTACGCCTGCGGCCGTGACGGCATCGCCTCGCTGACCAAGCCGGACAACGGCACGGTCCCGGCCGACAGCGACAGCCTGGAGCCGTTCTTCTCCACGATCCTGGAGCACATCCCGGCCCCGACCTACGACGAGGACGCGCCGCTCCAGGCCCACGTCACCAACCTGGACGCCGACAACTTCCTCGGCCGTATCGCGCTGCTCCGCGTCGAGCAGGGCGAGCTGCGCAAGGGCCAGACGGTGGCCTGGATCAAGCGCGACGGCTCCGTCAGCAACGTCCGCATCTCCGAGCTGATGATGACCGAGGCGCTCACCCGCAAGCCGGCCGAGAAGGCGGGCCCGGGTGACATCTGCGCGGTCGCCGGTATCCCGGACATCATGATCGGCGAGACCCTGGCCGACACCGAGAACCCGATCCCGCTGCCGCTGATCACGGTGGACGAGCCGGCGATCTCCATGGTGATCGGTACGAACACCTCGCCGCTGGTCGGCCGGGGCGGCACCGGCAAGGGTGCGGACGCGAAGGCGGCCGTGAAGGACCGCAAGGTCACCGCCCGCCAGGTCAAGGACCGCCTGGACCGCGAGCTGATCGGCAACGTCTCGCTGCGGGTCCTCGACACCGAGCGCCCGGACGCCTGGGAGGTGCAGGGCCGTGGTGAGCTGGCGCTGGCCATCCTGGTCGAGCAGATGCGCCGCGAGGGCTACGAGCTGACCGTCGGCAAGCCGCAGGTCGTCACCAAGGAGATCGACGGCAAGGTCCACGAGCCGGTCGAGCGCATGACGATCGACGTGCCCGAGGAGCACATGGGTGCCGTCACGCAGCTCATGGGCGTCCGCAAGGGCCGCATGGACAACATGTCGAACCACGGCTCCGGCTGGGTGCGCATGGAGTTCGTGGTGCCCTCGCGCGGTCTGATCGGCTTCCGTACCGAGTTCCTGACCCAGACCCGTGGCACGGGCATCGGCCACTCCATCCACGAGGGCTTCGAGCCCTGGTTCGGCAACCTGACGACCCGGAACAACGGCTCCCTCGTCGCCGACCGCTCCGGCGCCGTCACCGCGTTCGCGATGACGAACCTCCAGGAGCGCGGTGTGCTGTTCGTGGAGCCGGGCACCGAGGTGTACGAGGGCATGATCGTCGGTGAGAACTCCCGCTCCGACGACATGGACGTCAACATCACCAAGGAGAAGAAGCTCACGAACATGCGGTCGTCGTCGGCCGACTCGTTCGAGGCGATCGTGCCGCCGCGCAAGCTGTCGCTGGAGCAGTCGCTGGAGTTCTGCCGCGACGACGAGTGCGTCGAGGTGACCCCGGAGGCCGTTCGCATCCGCAAGGTCGTGCTCGACCAGCGGGAGCGGGCCCGCTCCGCGAGCCGCGCCAAGCACAGCTGATCTCCCGGCCCCTGAGCCCGGGTGTCCCCATGGTGGGGACACCCGGGCTTTTTGCAACCCGTTTTCGGCGGCGCCATGTCCGACATGCGGAGATCGCTGCCCGATAGCCATGTAACAAGTCCGTTTCGCGCCTTCTTCTGACGAACAGTTTGTCCAGATTTTGGAAGGCGTACGGGCGAGCTGTGACTGAATTGAGATCTACGGGCAGTGGTCGGTAGTCGACCCATGGCAGATAGTTAGCCGCGTAGCGCTCGGGTCAATGGGTCTCGCACTGTGGGGACAGTGCCGACTCACGAGCACCAGGGGGTGTCTGACCCTCCGTCAGGGGTGTCGGAGGGTGGACGGAAACCCCCTCTCATTGGTGAACACGTGGAGTCATGAGGAGGGAACCCCAGTAACTACGCGCGTCCGACTGCGGTCACGCGCGTCCTCGGAGTACGCGGGCACCTCTCACACTCATACCTGTGAAACGGACGAACCGTGACAAGTCCTATCGACATAGAGGGCGGCGGGGCTTCGGTTGTCGTCGACGGCGCACCAGGGCCGCAGACGAAGACCGAAACCGTCACGCTCACGGGCCGGTCCCCCGGCCAGCTGATGTGGCTGCGCTTCAAACGCGACCGCACGGGCGTCATCTGCGCCGTGGTGGTGATCGGCTACTTCGTCGTCGCCCTGCTCGCGCCGCTGCTCGCGAAGCTGCCGGGCACCGATCCGTACACCCTGTACGGCCAGGATCCCACCTATGCCGACAAGCCCGTCCTCGATGAATTCGGGCTCCCGCTCGGCTACTTGGGGGGCGTCTCGGGCGACCACTGGTTCGGCGTCGAACCGCAGTACGGCCGCGACCTCTACGCCATGCTGCTCTACGGCATGCGGACCTCGCTGTACATGGCGCTCGGCATCACCGTCCTCATCATGGTCAGCGGTGTCGTGATCGGCCTGATCGGGGGCTACTTCGGCGGTCGTACGGACTACTGGATCGGCCGGGGCACCGACTTCTTCCTCTCCTTTCCGCAGCAGCTGTTCTTCATCGCCTTCATGCCCGTCGTGACGTCGTTCTTCGTGGATCCCCGGGAGGAGACGCCGACCTACTTCCGCGCCCTGGCCATGCTCATCGTGCTGTGGCTGCTGGGCTGGATGGGCATGGCCCGGCTGGTGCGCTCGACCGTACTCTCCCTGCGCGAACGGGAGTTCGTGGAGGCGGCCAAGGTATCGGGCGCCTCCCCGTGGCGGATCGTGCGCAAGGAGATCCTGCCCAACGTCGTCACCCCGATCCTCGTGCAGTTCACGTACCAACTGCCCAGCACCATCCTCAGCATCGCCTTCCTGTCCTTCGCGGGCGTCGGGTTCGTCGAGCCGACACCCGACTGGGGACGCCTCTTCGCCGCCGGCGCCCGGTACGCCGAGCAGGACCCGGCGTTCATGTTCTTCCCCGGGGTGGCGCTGGTGATCTTCGTCCTGTGCTTCAACCTCCTCGGGGACTCCGTACGGGACGCGTTCGACCCCAAGTCCGGGCGATAGCAAGTCCGTTGGGTGGGGGGTGACTGCCGCCCCCGCCGGCCCGCGCGGTCGGCGCCCGGCAGATCTCACGGATAACAACCGACAGGTAGGTGGATTCGCCACATGATGTCTCATCGCGCCCGCGGAGCGCGTGCCGTCGTGATCGCCATCGCGGCCGGCTCCCTGGCTCTCACGGCCTGCTCCAAGAACGAGGGCGGCAAGTCCGGCAAGGACTCCAAGAAGGACCAGCAGGAAGCGGCGGTCCAGTCGAAGGCGGTCACCTATGCCGACGCCGTGGGATCGACCGGCCCCGCCAAGGACGTGCCCGGCGCCAAACCCGGCGGCACGATCACGGTGTACCAGGAGCCGGGCCTGTCGCACCTGGACCCCGGCCAGATCTACGTCTCCGACGCCGGCCAGGTCGCCAACCTGCTCTTCCGCCGCCTGACCCAGTTCCAGGAGGACGACAAGGGCAACGTGTCCGTCGCCGGTGACCTCGCCACCGACTCCGGCAAGTCCTCCGACGGCGGCAAGACCTGGACCTTCACACTGAAGGACGGGATCAAGGACGAGAACGGCAACCCCATCACCTCGTCGGACGTCCGGCACAGCGTCGAGCGCCTCTACGCGAAGTTCATCTTCGACGGCCCGACCTACCTCCAGACCTGGCTGAGCGGCGCCGACTACCGCAAGGCCCTGCCCGGCGGCGGCTTCGACGGCAAGCACCTGCCGGCCTCGGTGCTGGACACCCCGGACGACAAGACGGTGGTCTTCCACTTCGACCAGCCGCGCCCGGACCTGCCGCAGACCCTCGCCATGGCCGGCTACGCCGTCGTCCCGGCGAAGGGCGACACCAAGGAGCGGTACGAGAAGAAGCCGGTCGCCACCGGCCCGTACAAGATCGCCGAGAACAAGGCCGGCAAGACCCTGAAGCTGGTGAAGAACACCAACTGGGACCCGAAGACCGACTCCGTGCGCCACCAGTACGTCGACGGCTTCACCATCCAGTTCGGCGTCACCGAGTCCACCCAGACCAAGCGCCTGATCGCCGACGAGGGCGACAACAAGAACGCCATCCAGCTCACCAACGGCGTCGAGGCCACCCAGATCCAGGACGTCATCAACAACCCCGAGGCCAGCAAGCGCACGGTCAAGGGCTACCAGCCCTACGTCATGACGCTGACCTTCAACCTCGACCGGGTCAAGAACAAGAAGGTCCGCGAGGCCGTCACCTACGCGGTCAACTCCAAGTCCCTCATCGCCGGCGAGGGCGGCGCCTACGGCGGTGACGTCGCGCCGAACTACTTCGCGCCGACGCTCCCCGGCTACGAGGCGGGCTACGACCCCTACGGCCGGCTGAAGACACCGCAGGGCAACATCGCCAAGGCCAAGGAGATCCTCGGCGCCGTCCCGGCCGGCGAGAAGAAGCTCGTCTTCGCCTACCCCAACAGCGAGGCCGGCCAGAAGCGCAAGGTCGCCATCGAGGACGCGCTGACCAAGGTCGGCATCGACGTCGTCGCCAAGGAGGTCGACGCGGCGAGCTACTACGAGCAGATCGGCAAGCTGAAGAACCCGTACGACATCTACATCACCGGCTGGGGCCAGGACTGGCCGTCCCCGGGCACGGTCGTCACGCCGATCTACGACGGCTCGCAGGTCTTCGACGGCTCCTCGAACTACTCGCACGTCAAGGACCCGACGGTCGACGCCCTCATCAAGAAGGCGCTGACCCAGGAGCCGGCCGAGGCCGCCAAGACCTGGAAGGAAGCCCAGCACTACCTGCTGGAGAACGTGATCCCGGCGGCTCCGCTCTGGTACACGAAGCAGTTCCAGATCTCCGGCTCCCACGTGGGCGGTGCCCGCTACGGCTCGGTGTCCAGCCTCATCGACATCAACAGGCTGTTCCTGAAGTCGTCGTGATCCGCGGCTGACGACGGGGGTGCGCTCGAAAGCGGGCGCGCCCCCGCTCCGAGCGCACCCCACCCACCGTCTGTCGCAGAGAGCAGCCAGCCCGCCATGCTTCAGTTCATCATCCGGCGCACGGTCGGCGCCTTCGTCACGCTCTTCCTCATCGGGGCGGCGACCTTCTTCCTCTTCGTGGCCGCACCCTCCGACTACGCCTCCCTGGCCTGCGGCAAGGACTGTTCGCCCCAGCGGCTGGCGGACATCCGGGAGGCCCTGGGCCTCAACCTGCCCCTCGCCCAGCAGTTCTGGGACTTCATGACCGGCATCGTGACGGGCCGTGACTTCCCGGCCGGGCACTGCTCGGCCCCCTGCCTGGGCGTGTCGTTCTACTCGGGGGACATGGTCTGGAGCACCATCCTGGACCGGTTCCCGCTGACCCTCACCCTGACCGCCGGCGGTGCGGTCGTCTTCCTCCTCGTCGGCGTCGGCGCCGGCATGATCGCCGCCTACCGGCGCGGCACGATGGTCGACAAGGTCGCCACCGGCGCGTCCATGGTGCTCAGTTCCTTCCAGATCTACTTCCTCGGCCCCATCGTGCTGACGATCCTCGTCTACAGCACCGGCTGGATGGAGGACCCGAAGTACGTGCCCCTCACCCAGGACCCGTTCGGCTGGTTCGTCGGGATGTCGATCCCGGTGTGCGTGATGGCCACGATCTTCACCGCGCAGTACACCCGTATGGCGCGCTCGTCGATGATCGAGCAGCTCGCCGAGGACCATGTGCGCACCGCCCGGGCCAAGGGCATGTCACGCAAGTACGTCTTCCTGCGCTACGCCTGGCGCGGCTCGCTCATCCCGATCGTCACCGTGCTCGGCATCGACGTCAGCTCCATGCTGGGCGGTGCCGTCGTCACCGAACTGACCTTCTCCCTCCAGGGGATCGGGCGGCTCGCCGTGGACGGCGCGGTCAACAAGGACCTGCCGCTGACGATGGGGGTCATGCTGTTCGGCGCCTTCTTCATCCTGATCATCAACATCCTGACCGACATCACCTACGCGTGGATCGACCCCCGCATCCGGCTCTCCTAGGAAGAACCAGCCATCGTGACCACAGTGACCAAGGCCGAGGGCGCACCGGCCCCGACCGGGCCGGACGGATTCCTCTCGGTGCGCGATCTCCAGGTGACGTTCTCCACCGAGGACGGCCCGGTCAGGGCCGTCGACGGCCTCTCCTTCGATCTGCACCGCGGGAAGACCCTCGGCATCGTGGGCGAGTCGGGCTCGGGCAAGTCGGTCACCAACCTGACCATCCTCGGGCTGCACGACCCGCTGTTCACGACGATCGACGGGGAGATCGTCCTCGACGGCAAGGAACTCATCACCGCCACCGAGAAGGAGATGGAGAAGCTCCGCGGCAACCGGGTGGCGATGATCTTCCAGGACCCGCTCACCGCGCTGTCGCCCTTCTACACCATCGGCCGGCAGATCGCCGAGCCGTACATGAAGCACACCGGCGCCTCGAAGAAGGCGGCCTGGGAACGGGCCGTGGACATGCTCGCCAAGGTCGGCATCCCCAACCCCAGGGAGCGCGCCCGGGACTACCCGCACCAGTTCTCCGGCGGTATGCGCCAGCGCGCGATGATCGCCATGGCGCTGGTCTGCGACCCGGACCTGCTGATCGCCGACGAACCGACCACGGCCCTGGACGTGACCGTCCAGGCCCAGATCCTGGACCTGCTCAAGGACCTCCAGCGGGAGTTCGGCACGGCGATCGTCTTCATCACCCACGATCTCGGGGTCATCGCCGACATGGCCGACGACATCATGGTGATGTACGCGGGCCGGGCGGTGGAACGCGGCACCGTGGACGAGGTTCTCCGCTCCCCGCAGCACCCGTACACCTGGGGCCTGCTGAACTCCATGCCCCGGCTGGACTCCGACCTCGGCACCCCGCTCTCGCCCATCCCCGGCGCCCCGCCGAGTCTGCTCACCCCGCCGTCCGGCTGCCGTTTCCACCCCCGGTGCACCTTCCGGGACCGGGTCGGCGGCAACCGCTGCACCACCGAGCGCCCCCTGCTGGCGCCGGACCGCTCCTCGGCGTGCCACCTGAGCGCGGAGCAGAAGCGAACCATCTTCGTCGAAGAGATCAGGCCCTCACTGGGCTAGGAGGACCCGTCATGAAAGAGGACCTCGTCCTCCCCACCACCCACGAGGCCGGCACCGACGCGGCCGCGGAGCCGCTGCTCACGGTCTCGGGGCTGGTCAAGCACTTCCCGGTGAAGGGCGGCTTCCCCATCCGCCGCACGGTCGGCCAGGTCCAGGCCGTCGACGGCCTCGACCTGACCGTGCACGCGGGGGAGAGCTTCGGCCTGGTCGGCGAGTCGGGCTGCGGCAAGTCGACCACGGGCCGGCTGATCACCCGCCTGATGGAACCGACCAGCGGCACGATCACCTACCGCGGGCAGGACATCAGCCACGCCACCCGCAAGCAGCTCGCGCCGATCCGCTCCGAGATCCAGATGATCTTCCAGGACCCGTACTCGTCGCTGAACCCGCGGCAGACGGTCGGCAAGATCATCTCCGGTCCGATGGAGATCAACGGGATCAACCCGCCCGGCGGCCGGGAGAAGCGGGTCCGCGAACTCCTGGAGACCGTGGGCCTGAACCCGGAGCACTACAACCGCTTCCCGCACGAGTTCTCCGGCGGCCAGCGCCAGCGCATCGGCGTGGCCCGCGCCCTCGCTCTGGAGCCGAAGCTGATCGTCGCCGACGAGCCGGTCTCCGCCCTGGACGTCTCCATCCAGGCCCAGGTCGTCAACCTGCTCCAGCAGGTGCAGCGGGAACTGGGCATCGCGTTCGTCTTCATCGCCCACGACCTGGCCGTCGTACGGCACTTCTCCCAGCGCGTCGCCGTCATGTACCTCGGCAAGATCATCGAGGTGGGCGACCGCGACTCCATCTACATCCGCCCGCGCCACCCCTACACCCACGCCCTGCTGTCCGCCGTCCCCGAGGTGACCCTCACGGAGGAAGACGCGCCCCCACGCGAGCGCATCCGCCTCGCCGGTGACGTACCGTCCCCCATCTCCCCGCCGTCCGGCTGCCGCTTCCGCACCCGCTGCTGGAAGGCCCAGGACAGGTGCGCGGCCGAGGAACCCCCGCTGCTCAGGATCTCCGGCAACCGGGACGGCCACCTGACGGCCTGCCACTTCCCGGAGGACCCGACGACGGAGGCCCGGGAGGAGGACATCGTGCTGGATCCGGCGCTGTCGGCGCTGGAGGAGGACCAGGCGGGTTAGTACTCCGGTCGGGAGAAAGGCACCGGTTCCGCCGGTGTCCGGCGAAAGCCCTCAGGCATTCAGGAGGTTGCGTCCCAGATCTCGGCAGTGGCGGCAAAGGAGCCGGTCGCCTTGTTGAAAGCTCCGACCTCGATGAAGGCGGTGCGCCCTGCTGCCGTCCTGACGCAATAGCGGTCCCCGCGGGCCACCGGCAGGGTTTCCGTGGCCTGCGTGGAGATCCGCTCGGAACACTGCTGCTGGTTCGGCCTGGCCGAATCGGTCCACTGTGCAATGGTCGCCTGTGTCGTGAAGAGGCCTCCTCCGAGGCCGTACAGGGTTGCTCCTTCGCCTTGCGCGTCACCTTGCGAGTCGAGCTCGTAGTCGACCCAGATGGTTGCACCACCGTTGTTGGACAGTGTTTTGGGGGGACGCGAGTCGAGGTCGACGAAGCTCAGATTGATGCTCCCTCTCCACGGGGTGGAAGTCGCCCGTGGGGCGGGGCTGCTTTCCGTGCTGCGCGTAACCTCGCCGGACGGTGAGTCCGGGTCGGAGGGGAGCAGTGGTTCGGCGGATCTGCCGATGGCGTTGCCCTTGTTGCCGTCCCCGCAGACCGCCCCTGACGAGCAATTATTGACTTTACTGTCAGTACAGCCTGTGAGGGATATGGCGAGTGCGAGAGATGCGACCAGAGCCAATATGCGACCTGCTTGGGCGCGCGTGGAATCCCCCTCAGGTCCCCGTCTATGGATGTGCGGTTTCATTCTTGCCGCCATTGACGGTGTTTCCAGAGTTGTGGTCACCGCAGACCGCACCCTGGCTGCATTCGGTGCGCTTTCCGTCGTCGCTCTGCAAGAGGCCGAAGAAGCCGGTGATTATGGCTGCGATGATGACAGCGGCCGCACCGATCCCGGCAATGACATATTGGGTAGTCCTGTTCAACCTGGCCATATCACTCCAAGTGATCAACCGATTGCAAACAGTGCTCAAGGCGGGTTTCCGCGCACCTGACAGTGACTTAGGTACCCGGGATCGTAGCGCAAGAGTCCTCAATGCGACGTCGATCAAATGATGTGCAGCACCCGGCGAGACACAGTCAGTCCCGCCGGGCCACCGTGATGATCTCCGGGGAGCCGGGGGTCAGCGGGGACCGGTCCCAGTCGCCGTACTGCTCGGTCACGGTCAGGCCCGCCTGCGTGAGGAAGGACCCCAGGGTGTCGGTGTCCAGGAAGCGGAGGACGCTGTGGTGGACCTGGGGGGCGGGCCAGGCAGGGCCGGCGTAGGTCTCCGTGAAGTGGACCCGGCCGTGGATCAGACCCGTGCCCTGCACCTCGTGCCACACCTGCACCGGTCTGCCGTCGGCGTCGGCGACCTCGTGCACCCGGTCCGGGGTCCAGCGCTCCCAGGCGCGGGCGGAGGGGTTGCGGGTCTCGAAGGCGAAGCGGCCGCCGTCGCGGAGGGCCGAGCGGACGGCGTGCAGACAGGTCCGGATCTCCTCGTCCGTCACCAGTTCCTGGAAGGCGTGGCCGGTCATGACGACCAGGTCGAACTCCGGCCGCCAGCAGCGCACCCGCACATCGCCGAGCACCCACTCGACGTCCGGCCGGGCCCGCCGCGCCTGGACCAGCATGGCGGCGGCCGGATCGAGGCCCGTCAGCCGACCCCGGTGCCCCTCGGCCCGGGCCCGCCGCAGCAGCTGCCCGGTGCCGCACCCGATGTCCAGCACGGAGCCGGCCTGCCGCAGCAGTCCGAGGTAGAAGTCGTCACCCGGTCCCCAGGGGTTGAGGCGGTCGTACAGCGCGGCCAGCGAGAGATCGGCATAGACGTGATCCACCACCGCGGCAGTCTGTCACAGGATGCTGAACGGTGTGTCAGGAACCGGGCAGTTCTTGAACTCTCCTGAACAATAAGGGCGTTGAGCGATCCGGAATCCCGGTCCGGAACCGCGAAGAGGGCCCGTGCCTGGGAAGGCGCGGGCCCTCGTCCCCTGGACCGGACGTTCATGGGCTCGGGTCAATGGGCCGGTGAAAGTCCGCTCCGCAAGGGGGCGGCTGACGGAAAGGGGTGTGTCAGGCCGCCGCCTCGGGGTCCTTGGAGAGGCGCGGGGCGGGCACGGTGTCCGCCGTCTCCGGGTAGTGGCACGCCGTCAGGTGACCGGGCTTGTTGCCCGCCGCCTCCACCAGCGGCGGGGCCTCCGTCGCGCACTTCTCGGTCGCCTTCCAGCACCGGGTGCGGAAGCGGCAGCCGGACGGCGGGTTGATCGGCGACGGCACATCCCCGGTCAGGCGGATGCGCTCACGCGGCTCCTCGTCCACCGTGGCCTCGGGCACGGCGGACAGCAGGGCCCGCGTGTAGGGGTGCCGCGGGTTGTTGTACAGGTCGTCGCGGTCGGCGATCTCGACGATCTTACCCAGGTACATGACGGCCACGCGCTGGGAGAAGTGCCGCACGATCGCCAGGTCGTGCGCGATGAACACGAACGCGATGCCGAGGTCCTTCTGGACCTGCTGGAGCAGGTTGACGACCTGCGCCTGGATCGAGACGTCCAGCGCCGAGACCGGCTCGTCCGCCACGATCAGCTTCGGCTCCAGGGCGAGGGCGCGGGCGACGCCGATGCGCTGGCGCTGGCCGCCGGAGAACTCGTGCGGGAAGCGGTTGTAGTGCTCCGGGTTGAGACCGACGATCTCCAGCAGCTCGCGCACGCGCTTCTCGTGGCCGCCGGGCGGGTTGATGCCGTTGATCTCCATCGGGCCGGAGATGATCTTGCCGACCG
Organism: Streptomyces sp. NPDC046881; assembly: GCF_040645015.1. Lineage (NCBI taxonomy): Bacteria > Bacillati > Actinomycetota > Actinomycetes > Kitasatosporales > Streptomycetaceae > Streptomyces > Streptomyces sp. NPDC046881. Next base: position 27,769 of record NZ_JBEYXJ010000024.1, read on the forward strand.
TCTGCCGCGGGTTCAGCGAGGCGTACGGGTCCTGGAAGATCATCTGGATCTCGGAGCGGATCGGCGCCAACTGCTTGCGGCCGGCGTGCGTGATGTCCTGCCCGCGGTAGGTGATCCGGCCGCCGGTCGGCTCCAGCAGGCGCGTGATCAGCCGGCCCGTGGTCGACTTGCCACAGCCCGACTCGCCGACCAGGCCCAGGCTCTCGCCCTCGGCCACCTGGAAGTCCAGGCCGTCGACGGCCTGCACGGCGCCGACCGTCCGCTTGATGGGGAAGCCGCCCTTGATCGGGAAGTGCTTGGTGAGCCCGGAGACGTCCAGGAGGGGGGTGGTGCTGCTCATGGTGGTGAAGTCCCGTCTGAAATCCGTCAGTGGGTGCGGGCGGCGGCGTAGTCGGTGAACAACTCGCGCTTCTGCTCCGGCGTCAGGTGGCAGGCCGCACCGCGCCCGTCCACGACGTCCAGCGCCGGCCGCTCGCTGGAGCACCGCCCGCCGGCCACCTTGTCGGCGAACGCACAGCGGGGGTGGAAGCGGCAGCCGGACGGCGGGTTGAGCAGGGAGGGCGGCGAACCGGGGATCGGCGACAGGGGGACGTCGACCGGCCCGTCCAGCGCCGGCATCGAACCGAGCAGCCCCAGCGTGTACGGGTGCTGCGGGTCCCGCAGCACTTCCTTCTTCGTCCCGCGCTCCACGCACCGGCCGCCGTACATCACCAGCACGTCGTCCGCGATGTCGGCGATGACACCGAGGTCGTGCGTGATGAAGATGATCGCGGTGCCGAACTCCTGCTGGAGGTCCTTGAGCAGGTCCATGATCTGCGCCTGGACCGTCACGTCGAGGGCCGTGGTCGGCTCGTCGGCGATGAGCAGCTCGGGGTCGCAGACCAGCGCCATGGCGATCATCGCGCGCTGGCGCATACCGCCGGAGAACTGGTGCGGGTAGTCGTCCACCCGGACGTCCGGCTGCGGGATGCCGACCCGGCGCAGCATCTCGATCGCGCGGACCCGGGCCTCGCGCTTGGTGCAGCCGGTGTGCTTCCGGTAGGTCTCGGCGATCTGCGCGCCGATGGTGTGGTACGGCGACAGCGAGGCCAGCGCGTCCTGGAAGATCATCGACATCTTGTTGCCGCGGAGCTGCTCCAGCTCCTTCTCGGAGGCGGTGATCAGCTCCTTGTCGTCGAGCAGGATCTCGCCGTCGAGGGCGGTGTTGCGCGGGTCGTGCAGGCCCAGGATCGCCATGTTGGTGACGGACTTGCCGGAGCCGGACTCGCCGACGATGCCGAGGGTCTTGCCCTTCTCCAGGTCGAAGGAGAGCCCGTCGACGGCCTTGACGATGCCGTCCTCGGTGGAGAAGTGCACCTTGAGGTCGCGGACGGAGAGGAAGGGGGTGCTCATGGTCTCTCCTTAAGCGAGGCGCACGCGCGGGTCGATCAGGGCGTAGACGGCGTCCACGATGATGTTGAAGACGACGATCGCGCCGGCGGCCACCAGGATGACGCCGAGCAGCACCGGCAGGTCGTTGTTCTGGACCGCCTTCACCGAGAGCATGCCGAGGCCCTGGAGGCTGAAGGTCGACTCGGTGATGATCGCGCCGCCGAGCAGCACACCGAGGTCGAGGCCGAAGATGGTGATGATCGGGCCCATGGCGCCGCGCCAGGCGAACCGGAAGAACACCGTGCGGCGGGACAGGCCCTTGGCGCGGGCGGTGCGGACGTAGTCCTGGGTGAGCGACTCGACCATCTGGGAGCGCGTCATACGCGTGTAGTTGGCGGTGAAGATCAGCGACAGCACCAGCCACGGCACCAGCAGGCCCGAGAACCACTTGCCGGGGTTGTCCGTGAACGGTGTGTAGCTCGCCCGGTCCAGCAGGTGCATCTGGTCGACCAGGAGGTAGGTGGCGAAGACACCGACGACGTAGATCTGCATCGAGGACGCGACCAGCGAGGCGGAGCTGGCGATCTTGTCCAGGGCCTTGCCCTGCTTGACGGCCGCCACCATGCCGGTGCCGACACCGAAGAACAGGAAGATGACGGCAGCACCCAGGGACAGGGACACCGTGGTGGGGAAGCGGTCCAGGATGGTGTCCAGCACCGGCTCGCGGCTCTGGAAGGAGAAGCCCAGGCAGGGAGCGTCGCAGTGTCCGAACGAGCTGTAGTCCCGCCCCACGAACAGGCCCTTGAGCCATTCCCAGTACTGCACGGGGAGCGGGTCGGAGATCGCCAGGTTCTTCCGCACCAGGGCCAGGGTCTCAGGGGTGCAGACCTTGCCGCACGCGATGCGGGCGGGGTCGCGCGGAGCGGCGTAGAACAGGACGAACACCAGGGCACTGATGATCAGCAGGATCACCGCGGCGCCGAGGATCCGGCGGACGAGGAAGCGGAACATGGCAGTTGGGATTTCCTGACGGATGCCGTAGGGGGGTCAAGACGGCGGGGCGGCACCGGGCCGCCCCGCCTAGGGGGCCGTACGTCAGGCCTTGACGAAGGTCTTGTACAGCAGGGTCGCGGAGAAGTTCGGGTCGAACTGGGCGCCGCCGACCTTGTTGCCGTAGACGTAGAAGCGACGCTGGTACGTCTCGGGGATCATCGGAGCGACCTCCTCCATGATCCGCTTGTCCAGCGCGGCCCAGGCCTTGCCGGCCTCCTGCTGGTCCGGGATGACGGCGTTCTTCTTGATGGCCTCGTTGATCCAGTCGACGTTGGTCTGCGAGACGTTGTTCTTGCCGTTGCCGATCGCGTCGCCGTCGAGCAGCGGCTGGATCATCGTGTAGGCGGTGGGCCAGTCCGGGGACCAGCCGCCCCACATCACGTCGTAGCTGTTGTCGATCTGCTGGACCTGGTCGTAGTACGCCGTGGACTCCAGCGGCTTGATGACCGGGGTGAAGCCGGCCGCCTTCAGTGCGTTCTCGATGACGACCTTCGTCTTGTTGTAGGTCGGGTCGTTCGGGAAGGCGTAGACGACCTTCTGGCCGAGCTTGCCGGCCTCCTTCAGCAGCTTCTTCGCGGCCTCCGGGTCGCCCTGCGGCTTCTTCAGCTTGTTGTACACATCGGTCTTCTGGTAGCCGATGATGTCGGGGCTGAGGACCGAGGTCGCGAAGTCACCGGCGGACGGGCCGCCGTAGATCTGCCGGATCTGCTGCAGCGGCCAGGCGTGGATGAGGGCCTGGCGGACCTTCAGGTCCGTGACGCGCTTGGTGTTGATCCAGTAGAAGTAGGTGCCGGTCAGCAGGCCGTTGAAGGTGCGCTTCTTCAGGTCCGGGTCGGTGAGGACCTTCTGGATGCGCTCGGCGGGCACGCCCTTGTAGATGGAGACGCCGTAGGCGTCGTTGCCCTGGGAGGAGATGAGGCGGTCGACACCGTCCAGCGTCTCGACGCCGAAGGTGAACTCGAAACCGTCCGGGTAGGCGTTGCGGATCGAGTCGGTCTTCGGGTCCCAGTGCTTGTTGCGGATCAGCACCATCGACTTGTCGGTGGTGTGGGCCTTGATCTTGTACGGGCCGCAGGCGACCGGCTTCTTGTCGTACTTCTCCTTGGTGTCCAGCTTCACCGGCACCGCGGCGTAGGAGTGCATGGCCAGGGTGAAGTTGAAGTCGGGCTTCGACTCGGCCAGCTTGAAGGTGATCGTCCGCTTGGCCTTGTCGGTGACGATCGAGTCGAGGTGCTTGCCCTTGTACGGGCCCTCGTACGCGTCACGCCACTTGCCGCCCTTGCCCGTCAGCGCACGCTGGGCGTAGTCGGCGCCCTCGGTGACGAACGGCGCCCAGGAGCGCTCGAAGCCGTGGCGGACGTCCTCGACGGTCAGCTCGCTGCCGTCCTCCCACTTCAGACCCTCCTTCAGCGTGAAGGTCCAGGTCTTGTTGTCGTCGGACGCCTTGCCGGTGTCGGTGGCCAGGTCGCCGACCAGCTTCTGCTTGCCCGAGGCGTCGATCTTGTAGCCGGTCAGGCAGCGGTGCAGCAGCAGCGCGACGGTGGAGTTGTACGCGTAGTAGATGCGCTGCGGGTCCAGGTGCGAGAAGTCGTCCGGGGCCAGGCCGTGGATCGTGCCGCCCGTCTTCGCGCCGGGGATCTCCGGGGCCGGGCCGGTGGAGTCGGCCGCGGTGCCGATGGTGACCTTGGCACCGGTGTACTCCGTGGCGCCGGCACTCGGGGTGCCGCCGCTGCCGCCCGCGTCACCGCTGCTGCACGCGGACAGCACCGTCGTGCCCGCGGCCGCGACAGAGGTGGCGATCAGGAAGTTTCTGCGGGAAAAGGACATGGCTGGCCTGTTCTGGTGGAGGAACGAAGTGGTGCTGGACCCCGGCCGGGCCCCGTCGCCGTGGCCGGGGATGACGCATCAGCGCTTGGTCTTGGGGTCCAGGGCGTCGCGGACCGAGTCACCGAGAAGGTTGAAGGCGACGACGAAGATCACCATCGTCAGGCCCGGGAAGAGCATGAAGGTGATGTCGTCCTGGTAGTACTTGGCACCGTTCTGGATCATCACGCCCCAGTCGGGGGTGGGGTCCGAGAGGCCGACGCCGACGAAGGCGAGGCCCGCTTCCGCCGTGACGTAGGTGGGAAGCAGCAGCGTGGACTGGATCAGGATCGGCGTCCACAGGTTGGGCAGCAGTTCCTTGAAGATGATGCGGGCCGGGGAGGCGCCGGTGACCTTGGCCGCCTCGACGAACTCCCGCTCGCGCAGGGCGAGGACCTCGCCGCGCAGCAGACGGGCGATGGAGGCCCAGCCGAAGGCCGTCATCACGAGGATGAGGCTGGTGACCGTCAGCCAGACCGGGGTGTTCTCCTCCGGCGAGACGAAGATCGCCATGACCACGGGCCAGAAGGCGATGAAGAACAGGGTCTGCGGGAACGCCAGCAGGATGTCGATCACGCGGCTGACGAGGTAGTCCGTCTTGCCGCCCAGGTAGCCCGCGGTGATGCCGATGACGACGCCGAGCAGGGTCGTCAGCAGGGCGGCCACCGCCGCGATCAGCAGCGAGTTGCGGATGCCGTAGAGCAGGAAGGTGAAGACGTCCCGGCCCAGCTGCGGTTCGATGCCGAACCAGAAGTCGGAGCTGATGCCGCCGTTGGGCTTGATCGGGAAGTTGAACTCGTTCAGCAGGCCCGGGGTGTTCATGCCGTAGGTGGTGTACGGGTCCTTGCCGTACACCTTGGCTATGAGCGGCGCGAGGATGCCGACGGCGAAGAAGAAGATCACCACGAAGGCGGATATGACGCCCGTCCGGTCCCGCTTGAAGCGGGTCCAGGCCAGCCGTCCCGGAGAGCGGCTTTCGCTGCCCTTGGGGGTGCCGGGCTTCGCCGATGCGGGGCTGTCTTCGTCGGTCACCTCAAGTGGGGCGGCCGGGGAAGGGGTTGCGGGGGTCATGATGCTCCGTGCCTTGTGGGTCAAGGCTCCGCAGGGCGCTCCCCTACGGGCTACGCCGGACTTTTTCAACGCAATTCATTCAAGGTCAATAAATTCTCGGCCGCCTTGGTTGTCTCTTTACCTTCTTTGCTCTTCCTTGATCATTCCGTAGCTACGCGGGTAGCGCGCCGTAATCAATCCGTGCTTCACATCGGACCAAATGGGCAATCCGGGCAAGGAGTTCGATATGCGGACGGTGGAGTGTCGAAATGCGTACATCCCCCCACCCCAATCCAACGTTTCGGCATCGTTACACGAAGATCTGTTGCGCGTGACGCACAAGATCATCGGGGCGGTGGACGAGGGGTGCCTGCATTCGGATGACGTGTCCCCCTAAAGACGGCCCAATCGGGCAGTGTGCAGGAGGTGTGCGCGGTATGTGTCGATGTGACCGATAGTCGGTCCCGGCCCAGGGAGGAGGCACGCCATGCGGGGCAGCGCGCACGCCCGATGGGCCGCCGGCGCGGTGGTCATGACGCTCGCGGCCACCGCCTGCGGGGGCGCGGGCTGGAGCGGGGGCGGCAACGGCGGCGCCGTGCTCTCCTCCTCCTGGGGGGATCCGCAGAACCCGCTGGAGCCGGCCAACACCAACGAGGTGCAGGGCGGCAAGGTCCTCGACATGATCTTCCGTGGGCTGAAGAAGTACGACCCGAAGACCGGCCGGGCCCAGGACTGGCTCGCCCGGTCCATCGAGACCCGGGACTCGCGGAACTTCACCATCCGGATCAAGCGGGGCTGGACCTTCTCCAACGGCGAGAAGGTGACCGCCCGGTCCTTCGTGGACGCCTGGAACTACGGGGCGAGCCTGCGCAACAACCAGAAGAACGCCTACTTCTTCGGCTACATCGAGGGGTACGACCAGGTCCACCCCGACAGCGGCGGGCAGCGCGCCGACACGCTCTCCGGACTGAAGGTCGTCGACGACCACACCTTCACCGTCCGGCTCAACCAGAAGTTCTCAGGCTTCCCCGACACCCTCGGCTACGCCGCCTTCGCCCCGCTGCCCCGGCTGTTCTTCACCGACCACGCGGCCTGGGTCGGCAAGCCGGTCGGCAACGGGCCGTACGCCATCGCGTCCTACACGAAGGGCGCCCAGATGTACCTGAGGAAGTGGGACGGCTACCCGGGCCCCGACAAGGCGCGCAACGACGGCGTGACCCTCCTGGTCTACACCGACAGCAACACCGCCTACACCGACCTCCTGGCCGGCAACCTCGACCTCGTGGACGACATCCCCGCCGCCCAGCTGAAGAACGTCAAAGGGGATCTCGGCGACCGCTACATCAACACCCCGGCCGGCATCATCCAGACCCTCGCCTTCCCCTTCTACGACAAGGCCTGGAACCGGCCGGGCATGGAGAAGGTCCGCACCGGTCTGTCCATGGCGATCAACCGCAGGCAGATCACCGAGACGATCTTCCGGAAGACGAGGACCCCGGCCACCGACTGGACCTCCCCGGTCCTCGGCGCGGCCGGCGGCTACCAGGCGGGGCTGTGCGGCACGGCCTGCGACTACGACCCCGTCCGGGCGAAGCAGCTGATCAAGGAGGGCGGCGGGATCCCCGGCGGCCGGCTCAGCATCACCTACAACGCGGACAGCGGCTCGCACAGGGAGTGGATCGACGCGGTGTGCAACTCCGTCAACAACGCGCTCGGCGACGACAAGGCGTGCGTCGGCAACCCCGTCGGCACCTTCGCCGACTTCCGCAACCAGCTCGGGCGGCACAAGATGACCGGTCCGTTCCGCGCGGGCTGGCAGATGGACTACCCGCTCATCCAGAACTTCCTCCAGCCGCTCTACTACACGGGCGCGTCCTCCAACGACGGCAAGTGGTCCGACCAGGACTTCGACCGGCTGGTGGACCGGGCCAACGCCGAGACGGACACCGCCAGGGCGGTCTCCCTCTTCCAGCAGGCCGAGAAGGTGGTGCGCGACCACATGGCCGCCATCCCGCTCTGGTACCAGAACGGCAGCGCGGGCTACTCCGACCGGCTGTCCCACGTGGCGCTCAACCCCTTCAGCGTGCCCGTCTACAACGAGATCAAGGTCGGCTGAGCCGCGATGGGACGCTATGTCGCCCGGCGGCTGCTCCAGATGGTCCCGGTGTTCGTCGGGGCCACGCTGCTGATCTTCCTGATGGTGAACGTGATGGGCGACCCCGTCGCCGGGCTGTGCGGGGAGCGGGCCTGCGACCCGGCGACGGCCGCCCAGCTCAGGAGGGAGTTCGGCCTCGACAAGCCGCTCTGGCAGCAGTACGTGACCTACATGGGGAACGTCTTCACCGGAGACTTCGGTACGGCGTTCAACGGTCAGCCGGTCACCGAGCTGATGGCGACGGCGTTCCCGGTCACCATCCGGCTGACGGTCGTGGCCGTCCTCTTCGAGATCGTCGTCGGCATCACGCTGGGCGTCGTGACCGGGCTCCGGCGCGGCCGGCCGGTCGACACCGGGGTGCTGCTGGCCACCCTGGTCGTGATCTCCGTCCCGACCTTCGTCACCGGTCTGCTGCTCCAGCTGCTGCTCGGCATCAGATGGCAGTGGATCAAGCCGTCGGTGCGCAGCGGCACCTTCGACGAGCTGATCGTGCCCGGCCTGGTCCTCGCCTCCGTCTCGCTCGCCTACGTCACCCGGCTGACCCGCACCTCCATCGCCGAGAACAAGCGGTCCGACTACGTCCGCACGGCGATCGCCAAGGGCCTGCCCCGGCGCCGGGTCATCACCCGGCACCTGCTGCGCAACTCCCTCATCCCCGTGGTCACCTTCATCGGCACCGACATCGGCGCGCTGATGGGCGGCGCGATCGTCACTGAGCGGATCTTCAACATCCACGGCGTCGGCTACCAGCTCTACCAGGGCATCCTGCGCCAGAACACCCAGACGGTCGTCGGCTTCGTGACCGTGCTCGTCCTCGTCTTCCTGGTCGCCAACCTGCTCGTGGACCTGCTGTACGCCGTACTCGACCCGAGGATCCGCTATGCCTGAGCAGCCGTACGAGCCCGAGCGCGCGATCGCCGGCACCGGCATGGGCGGCGCGATGGACCTCGCGGCGAGCGAGGCGACCACGCTGGAGGGGGGACCGGAGGGCACCGGGCCGGCGGGACTGCGTCCACCAGCCGCCTCCGGCGCACGGCCGCGCTCGCTGTGGTCCGACGCCTGGCGGGACCTGCGCCGCAACCCGGTCTTCCTCCTCTCCGCCCTGGTCATCCTCTTCCTCGTCCTCATCTCCCTGTGGCCCTCGGCGATCGCCTCCGGCAGCCCCCTGACGTGCGACCTGGCACGGTCCCAGAACGGCCCCGGCCCGGGCGCGCCCTTCGGGTACGACGGCCAGGGCTGCAACGTCTACACACGGACCGTCTACGGCGCCCGTACGTCCGTCACGGTGGGCCTGTGCGCCACGCTCGGGGTGACCCTGTTCGGGTCGGTGCTCGGCGGCCTCGCGGGCTACTTCGGCGGCGTCTGGGACGCGGTGCTCTCCCGGATCACCGACATCGTCTTCGCCATCCCGGTCGTCCTCGGCGGTCTCGTCCTCCTCTCCGTGGTGACCTCCAATACGGTCTGGCCGGTCATCGGGTTCATGGTGCTGCTCGGCTGGCCGCAGATCTCCCGGATCGCGCGCGGCTCGGTCATCACCGCCAAGCAGCACGACTACGTCCAGGCCGCCCGCGCCCTCGGCGCCTCCGACGCCCGCATCCTGCTGCGGCACATCACCCCGAACGCCGTGGCACCGGTGATCGTCGTCGCGACCATCGCGCTCGGCACCTACATCGCCCTGGAGGCGACCCTGTCCTACCTCGGCGTCGGCCTCAAACCGCCCAGCGTCTCCTGGGGCATCGACATCTCCGCCGCCTCCCCCTACATCCGCAACGCCCCCCACGCCCTCCTGTGGCCCTCGGGCGCCCTCGCGGTCACGGTCCTGGCCTTCATCATGCTCGGCGACGCGGTCCGCGACGCCCTCGACCCGAAGCTGAGGTGAGGGCGGCGTGCTGCTCGAAGTGCGGGACCTGTGGGTGCAGTTCCGGACCCGGGACGGGGTGGCGCATGCCGTCAACGGGGTGGGCTTCGGGGTGGACGCGGGGGAGACCCTCGCCGTGCTCGGGGAGTCCGGCTCCGGGAAGTCCGTCACCGCGCAGGCGGTCATGGGCATCCTCGACACGCCTCCGGCCCGGATCACCGGCGGCGAGATCCTCTTCGACGGCCGGGACCTGCTGACGCTGAAGGGGGAGGAGCGGCGCAGGATCCGGGGCGCCGGAATGGCGATGATCTTCCAGGACGCGCTGTCCGCCCTCAACCCCGTCATGACCGTGGGCGACCAGCTGGGGGAGATGTTCGTGGTCCACCGGGGGATGTCGAGGAAGGACGCGCGGGCCAGGGCCGTCGAGCTGATGGAGCGGGTGCGGATCCCGGGCGCCGCCCAGCGGGTGCGGGACTACCCCCACCAGTTCTCCGGCGGTATGCGCCAGCGCATCATGATCGCCATGGCGCTGGCCCTGGAACCGGCGCTGATCATCGCCGACGAGCCCACCACCGCCCTCGACGTCACGGTCCAGGCCCAGGTGATGGACCTGCTCGCGGAGTTGCAGCGCGAGTACCGCATGGGGCTCATCCTCATCACCCACGACCTCGGCGTGGTCGCGGACGTCGCCGACCGGATCGCCGTGATGTACGCCGGGAGGATCGTCGAGACCGCGCCCGTCCACGACCTCTACAAGGCGCCCGCCCACCCCTACACCCGGGGCCTGCTCGACTCCATCCCGCGCCTGGACCGGAAGGGCCGGCAGCTGTACGCCATCAAGGGCCTGCCGCCGAACCTCGCGCACATCCCGCCGGGCTGCTCCTTCCACCCGCGCTGCCCGATGGCCCGGGACGTGTGCCGCACCGACGAACCGCCGCTCCACCCGGTGTCCGCGAGCCGTGGCAGCGCCTGCCACTTCTGGAGGGAGTGCCTGGATGGCTGAGCCGATCCTGGAGGTGTGCGGCCTCGTCAAGCACTACCCCCTCACCCGGGGCATCCTCTTCAAGAAGCAGATCGGCGCGGTGAAGGCCGTCGACGGCGTCGACTTCACCCTCGGCAGGGGCGAGACCCTCGGCATCGTCGGGGAGTCCGGCTGCGGCAAGTCGACGGTCGCGAAGCTGCTGTGCAACCTGGAGCGCCCGACCGCCGGCACCATCAGGTTCAAGGGCGAGGACATCACCCGGCTGTCCGGCAAGGCCCTCAAAGCCGTGCGCCGGAACATCCAGATGGTCTTCCAGGACCCCTACACCTCGCTCAACCCCCGGATGACGGTGGGCGACATCATCGGGGAGCCCTACGACATCCACCCCGAGGTGGCCCCCAAGGGCGACCGCCGCCGCCGGGTGCAGGAACTGCTGGACGTGGTCGGCCTCGACCCGGAGTACGTCAACCGCTACCCGCACCAGTTCTCCGGCGGCCAGCGCCAGCGCATCGGCATCGCCCGGGGGCTGGCGCTGCGGCCCGAGATCATCGTCGCCGACGAACCGGTGTCCGCGCTGGACGTCTCGGTCCAGGCGCAGGTGATCAACCTGCTGGAGCGGCTCCAGGCGGAGTTCGACCTGTCGTACGTCTTCATCGCGCACGACCTGTCCATCGTCCGGCACATCTCGGACCGGATCGCGGTGATGTACCTGGGCCGGATCGTGGAGACCGGCCGCGACAGCGAGATCTACGACCACCCGACCCACCCCTACACCCAGGCCCTGCTCTCCGCCGTGCCCGTGCCCGACCCCGAGGCGCGCGAGCACCGTGAGCGGATCATCCTGAGCGGTGACGTGCCCTCGCCGACCGACATCCCCTCCGGCTGCCGCTTCCGCACCCGCTGCTGGAAGGCGCAGGAGCGCTGCGCCCGGGAGGTCCCGGCGCTCGCGGTGCCGGCCGCCTTCCGTGCCACCGCCGGCCCCGCGGCCCACGCCTCGGCGTGCCACTTCGCGGAGGACAGGCGGGTCGTACCGCCGTGAGGAGCCGCGGCCCGACGGCAGCGGGCCGGGATGACATGGTGCATCCCGGCCCGCTTACGGCACCCGCACGGCCGTACGCTGATCAGCCTCCCGTGTCCGTATATCGGTACCGCTTCCGCGAAGTTGCCTGCGTGTTAACGCAGTTCACCCCAGGCCGGCCGGCCCGGGGAGGGAACGCCGGAGGAAGTCCAGCTGGAGGAGGAGCAGGTTCTCGGCGACGGCCTCCTGCGGGGTCATGTGGGTCACCCCGGACAGCGGCAGCACCTCGTGCGGGCGGCCGGCGGCCAGCAGCGCGGAGGAGAGGCGCAGCGAGTGGGCGACGACCACGTTGTCGTCCGCCAGCCCGTGGATGACCATCATCGGGCGGTGCGGCTCGGCCGGGTCGACCAGGCCCGCGTCGTCGATCACCGAGTTGCGCCGGTAGACCTCCGGCTGCTCGTTCGGGTCGCCGAGGTAGCGCTCCTGGTAGTGGGTGTCGTACAGCCGCAGGTCGGTGACCGGGGCGCCGACCACCGCCGCGTGGAAGACGTCCGGGCGGCGCAGCACCGCCAGCGCCGCCAGGTAGCCGCCGAAGGACCAGCCGCGGATCGCCACCCGGTCCAGGTCCAGCGGGTACCGCTCGGCGAGCGCGTGCAGCGCGTCGACCTGGTCCTGGAGCACGACGGCCGCCACGTCGTCCCGGATGGACTTCTCCCAGGCCGGCGAGCGGCCCGGGGTGCCCCGGCCGTCGGCGACGATCACCGCGAAGCCCTGGTCGGCGAACCACTGGGAGGTGAGGTGGGCGTTGTGCGCGGCGGCCACACGCTGGCCGTGCGGACCGCCGTAGGGGTCCATGAGAACCGGCAGGAGACTGTCACCGTGGTAGTCCCGTGGCATAAGCACGGCGCACGGAATTCGGCGTGCGCCCCCTTCGGTGAGGGTCACCCGGGGGGACAAACCGGGATCCTCTGCGTACGACCGGACAGTGGCCGTCGGTTTTCCGTCACGCAGCACCTGGGCCCGGGTGCCCGGCCGGTCCAGCGCGGCGGACACCAGAACCGTGACGCCCCCGGAGCGCACCGCCGAGTGCACGCCGGGCTCCTGCGACACGCGTTCCACGCCCAGCTCGTTCACCCGGTACACATGGACTTCGCCAATTTCCGGCGCCTCGGCCTCAGGACCGGAAGAGGCGGAAACCAGTACGTCCTCCGCACCCACGTCCAGGACCGCCCGGATGTGCAACTGACCGCTGGTCAGAGGGCGTTCGCCGACGGTCAGCACCCGTGCGCCGGCCTCGTCCGCGACCCGGACAAGCTGCCCGGAAGGGCTCCAGCAGGGCACACCGGCGAACAGTTCCAGCCAAGTTGGATCTTCATCGGCGTGCACCATCCGCGTGGCCCCGGAATCCGGGTCCACCGCCAGGAACAGCTGGCTGCGCTGGTCCCGCGCCTGCACCAGCAGCAGCGGCGCACCCGCCTCTGACCAGTGCACACGCGCCAGATACGGATAGCGGGACCGGTCCCATGCGACCTCCGTGCGCTCCCCGCCGAGGCCGATGACGAACAGACGTACGTCCGCGTTCGGGGTGCCCGCCGCGGGGTACCTGACGTTATTTGGCTCACGCTCCGGGCGGGCCGGGTCCGCGATCCACCACCGCTGCACCGGCGTGTCGTCCACGCGCGCCACGAGCAGCCGGTCCGACCGCGGCGCCCACCAGAACCCGCGCGAGCGCGCCATCTCCTCGGCCGCGACGAACTCCGCGAGGCCGTAGGAGACGTCCGCCGCCTCCGGCTCGGCCAGTGCCCGGTCGCCGTCCCCCTCGGCCCCCACCACCCTGAGCGCGCCCTGGGCGACGTACGCGATGTGCCGTCCGTCGGGGGACGGACGCGGGTCGATCACCGGTCCCGGGACCGGGAGTTCGCGTGCCGTGCCGGCCCGCAGCTCCGCCGTGAAAAGCCGCCCTGACAAGGCGAAAGACGCCAACTCCAGGGCGCTGTCGGTGGCGTAGCCGACGATGCCGGCACCGCCCTCGCGGCTGCGCTCGCGGCGCGCCCGCTCCTCGGCCGACAGTTCCTCGGAGGCGCCGTGGAGGAGCGCGCGCGGGTCGGCCGCCGGCCGCTCGGTGCCTTCCGGAAGGTCCAGTACCCACAGGGAGTTGGCCCGGTCGGTGCCGGAGCCGGAACGCAGGAACGCGACACGCGAACCGTCGGGTGCCACGGTGAACGCACGCGGCGCGCCGAGCGTGAACCGCTGGGTCCGGGCGTGCCGACGGGGGAAGGAGTCAGCCTCGGTCGTCATACCCCGACCATATTGGCCATGCGCCCCCTTGTGCGGCTGTGCGCCGACCGATGCGCGAGTACGGATAGTTATGATCACTACCGCAGAGTGGGTATAAACCCCTGGCATCTGCATGGATTTGCTCAACTGATCTGGAACCCGCGTCCCTGGGATCTTTGGAGGTGAGCCGCCGTGGCACTCTCGATTTCGGCGGTGGTGCTGCTGGCGATCATCGTCTTCCTGCTGATCAAGAAGTCAGGGCTGAAGGGCGGCCACGCGGTCGTCTGCATGCTGCTCGGCTTCTACCTCGCCTCCTCGACGGTCGCCCCCACGATCAGCGAGCTGACGACCAACGTCGCCAGCATGATCGGCAGCATCAAGTTCTGACGGCCGCCGTGGTGGCGGCGACCGGGGCGCTGGCGATCCCGTCTGATCGCCAGCTGTCCGATTCCGCTGCCCGTAACCGCCCGACTCCGTAAGCTGTGCCGTCCTGGACGAGCGAGGCTGGGGGGCCGGAGGGTGGACGACAAGAGCGTGGACAAGCGGCTTCGGGAGCTGGCGAAGGCGTCCCCCAACTTCGGACGTCTGTACGGATACCAGCCGCTGCTCGCCATCTACGGCCCTGGCCGGCGCCCTCGCCCAGAACGAGCGGTACGCGGCGGGCGTGCTCAGGGTGCGCGCCATGGCCGTGTGGCGCCGCGATGAGCCCTTCGCGTTCCGCTACGCCACCACCGGCACCGAGACGTACTTCCTCAACCGTGTGGACCCGGACGCCCGCTCCCGCAAGGTCTTCACCTTCCACCGCCCGGACACCGTGCTCGCGTGGATGAGGTACGCCGACGAGCACCCGGACGCGCCGACCTTCCGAGCGACCCTGCGGACCCGCATGCCGCTGCTGGAGACCCACGGCCTGCGCATGGCCCAGGTAGAGGCCATCACGGGCCTGGAGGGCTCCCTGGCGGCCGACCGGCCGCGCCCCTCATACAGATGGCCGCAGGCGCCGGCAAGACGTTCACCGCCGTCACCGAGACCTACCGGCTGCTCCGGTACGCCGGTGCCCGCCGCGGCCGGGCGAGCCCCGCTCCTCCCGCGTCGAGTCCGAGGACGAGAACGGGCCCTTCAAGAAGTTCAGCTACGAGGACCTGATCGCCCGCGACAAGGCCAACCTCGACATCACGTGGATGAAGGACCCCGCCCTCGACGACGCCGACAGTGGCCTGCCCCCCCCCGAGATGATCGCCGAGGAGATCGTCCGCGACCTCCAGTCCGCCCTGACGGAGTTCACGGCCATCGCCCGCTCCCTGGGCGGCGACGTGGACGTACCGGAGGCCGAGATCGAGTAGAGGCCCGCTGGATCAGCCCTCGACCGCGTGCGGCACGAAACAGGCCCACGCGGCGGGGGCGAAGGCCAGCCGGGGACCCTCGACGTTCTTCGAGTCGCGGACGTGGACGGTGCCGGGCTCGGTGGCGACCTCGACGCAGGAGTCGCCTTCTGGCCCGCTGCTGTAGCTGCTCTTGAACCAGGCCAGGTCGGAGGTGTCCGTGGCGGAGCCCTTGCGGATCATGTTTCTCCCAGCATTCGCTCGATGAGGGCCAGTGTCTCCCCGGGCGGAAGAGCCTGCGCCCGGATCGTGCCATACCGCAGGTCGAGAATGCGTAGCTGCCTCGGATCAGAGGCAGGGCGGCCGTTGAACGCGCCGTCGGAACGCCCTACCGCTGTTCCGTCCTCGAACTTCAGCAGCTCGATCCGGCCGCTCATGCCTGGATGGGCAACGCTGTCCATCGGCATGACCTGGGGTGAGACGTTGTTCAACCGCCCAACTTCCAGCAGGCGTTCGAATTGCTGCTTGCGCACCATTGTGCCCCCAACGCGGCGACGAAGAGTCGCCTCCTCCAGGACGAAACTGAGGGAAGGGGCTGGCGAGCGATCGAACACTGACAGCCGAGCCATGCGGGCGGCCACCAGGCGCTCCACTTCCTCAGCCGGATAGGGCGGTTGGCGCACCTCGAAGAGAGCGCGTGCGTAGTCAGGCGTCTGCAGGAGGCCGGCGATGCTGCTGCACTCGTACACTCCGATCTCGACCGCCCGCGCCTCCAGCTGCGCCAGATCCCGCACCTTCTTCGGATACCGGACCTTCTTCACGTCCTCCCTCATCGCCGCGATGAGGCCCTTGGCACCCAGCACCTCGTCCGCCGTGTCCAGATACTCGGGCCGGGGGATGCGCTTCCCGGCCTCGATCTTGTAGACGAGATCCTCGCCGTACCCGACCGCCACCGCGAACTCGCCGACCCGCATGCCGGCCGCCTCCCGGCGGAGCCGCAACTGCCGTCCCACCGTGGCCACCACGGCGAGCGCCCAGTCGTCGTCCGGGTCCACCTCCCAGCCCGGCTCGTCGGTCTGCTCCGTCCTGGTCTCGACCCGCACCGCCTCACCGTTCACCGACATGCGTGCCCCTCCGTAGCGCTGCTCCGTACCGTCACGTCCTGCGCGCACGAGCCGCACCGACAGTCCGGACAGCACCGGACAAGCCTTGGACGATCACCGTACGCAACCCTGTGATTACTCCTCACGGTATGCCCGGTCGGCCACGCTGAGTGACGTGAATCAGGAATTCGCCGAGACCAGGACCCAACCCGACGGCAGGGTCCGCAACTTCAGCATGCTGCTGTCGTCCACCCCGCGCGGTGCCCGCCTCGCCCGGCTGCTCGCGGTGAACGCGCTGCGGAACTGGGGGCTCCCGCACGAGCGGGCGAGTCACGTCGTTGCCGAGCTGGCGGCCAACGCGGCTACCCACGGCCGCGTCCCCGGACGCAGCTTCCGCCTGACGCTCTACGTGGTCGGCGGCACGCTCCGCATCGAGGTCACCGACCCACGCGGTGACCGGCGGCCCGTGCTGCGGGAGCCCGGAGCCGGCGCCGAGTCGGGCCGGGGGCTGCTTCTCGTGGAGGCACTCGCCGACCGGTGGGGAACCAGCGAAGGGCGCTTCCCGCGCAAGACCGTCTGGGCGGAGATCGGCCTCATGCCACCGGAACCCGACCCCACGCGCTCCGGTGCCGTCGGCGACTGAAAGACAAAGAACGCTGGGGGAAAGCACCCCGCCAAACCCGACCCCTCCCGCCCGTGGTCGCACTCACTCGGGCGGGTGAACATCTCCGGTCCGACTGGATTTCGCAGCCGCCGAGGCCCGACGCTCGGCGCAGCGCACCGCCAACAACCGCAGACATGAGACGGCCCCCGCCGGGACGGCAATCCCAGTGCGAGGGCCTGACCACCGAGGAAGAAGAGAGCTTCCCGATGGGTACCGAGAACCCTAGCGTGCCCCCGCACGCCCAGGCCCGCCTTGCGGGCAACAAGCACCCGAACCGGCGGCCCGGCACGGCCCACCGCTCCGGCGGGCTCCAGCACGACAACTCCCGTCACACCACACGCTTCACGGTGGTCGGCAACCACCTGGCCCAGCACAGCGAACTGTCGCTCCTCGCGATCGGGCTCGGCGTGCACCTCCAGTCGCTGCCGCAGGGCGCCCCGGCCGACATCAAGACCCTCGCCGCCCGGTTCCCCGAGGGAGCCACCCGGATCGCCGCCGCGCTGCGCGAACTGGAGGCCCACGGCTACCTGCGGCGCGAGCGCCACCGCACGTCCACCGGCCGCATCGTCACCCGCACGATCTCCTGCAACCAGCCGGCCGCGGCCCGCCACCCCACCGTAGTCCTCGGCCGCCCGCGGACCCGGGCGGCGGAGACATCGCAGAGGCGGGAGGTTTGCGAGGACAGCACGCCGCGCGGGACGCGCGAGAAGCCGGCTCCCCGCAAACCGCTCCCCGCCGTGCCGAGCCCCGCGTTCGCCGCCCCCGCGCTCCTGGAAGCCGCCACCGGCCTCCTCGCGGACCTCCACCGCCACGACCCCCGGCTGCTCCTCTCCGCCCGCGACGCCGCTCATCTGGCCCCCGGGGTCGCCGCCTGGCTGGAGCGCGACGTCGCCCCCGCCGTCGTGTGCCGTGCCCTGACCGCTGACCTGCCACCGGAGGGCGTTCGCCGCCCCGTGGCGCTCCTTGCGCACCGCCTGGCAGCCCAGCTGCCGCCCCCGCCGCCGTTCCGGGCGCCGGCTGCCCCGCAGCCACCCCGGTACCCGATGCGGAACTGCGACGGCTGCGACCGCGGCTTCCGCTCACCCGATCCCGGAACCCGCTGCCGGGACTGCCGAACCGACCTCCAGGAGGCCGCCTAGCATGAACGTGACGATCCTTCCCCCT
Organism: Streptomyces sp. NPDC046881; assembly: GCF_040645015.1. NCBI lineage: Bacteria > Bacillati > Actinomycetota > Actinomycetes > Kitasatosporales > Streptomycetaceae > Streptomyces > Streptomyces sp. NPDC046881. Next base: position 45,649 of record NZ_JBEYXJ010000024.1, read on the forward strand.
GGGCACAGACGACGAGGAGCGAGCGCCATGACCATCGCACCCGGCAACGCGCAGCAGGGCGCCTCCCACGTGTACCGGACCATGCGCGACTTCGTGCAGTCCATGGACGACACGCTGCCCGGCAAGTTCGAGATCACCAAGGAAGGGATCGTCCACGACATGATGTCGCCCGTGAAGCAGCACGAGCTCACCGTGCTGCGTCTCCGGAAGCGCCTGGAGAAGGTCATGCCGGAGGAGATCGTCGCGCACACGGGTGAACCGGATGTGGAGGGCGCTTCCGAGGGGATCATGCGCCGTCCCGACGTCATGGTGATCGCCGAAGAGGACATGGAAGGGGACGGGACCTTCGATCCTCGTACGCTTCTCGCGGCCGTCGAGATCGTCTCCCGCTCCAACCCGGACAACGACTGGGTCGGGAAGATGCGTGACTACCCGCTGCTCGGCATCCCCGTCTACGGGGTGTTCGACCCACGCACCGGTACCGGTGCCGTGTTCACGGACATCCACTCCACACCGGACGGCCCCCGATACGCCACCCGCAAGGACTTCGTCTACGGCGAGGACGTCACCATCGGGGAGTGGACCATCCCGACGAGCGGCCTGCCTCGCTACCAGGACGACGAAGCGGAAGAGACCGAGTCCTGAGGGAACCGATCCGGAAACGCGAGAGCTAATTTCGGTAACCTTCGGTCGTACCTGGCTCTCCGACTTGACCACCTCCCTGACGATTCCGGGATCGTGCTCAGAACCGAGATGCCGCACCAGTTGCGGATGTACGAACTGCCGCTGCACCGGGTCGAAGCGGTGCGGCGGGGGGAGGTCACCCTCTCCGAGGCCGTTGTGGAACACCTGCGCGAAAAGCTGGCCGTGCAGGCGCTCCAGCACCCCGGGAAGATTTCCGAAGTGCTCAAGCTGGTGACGGAGAAAAAGGTCTGGTTCGAGGCGGCGGGGTGCATCAATCAGCACTTCTTCCAGGGGCGGACCACGTTCAACGAGAAGAAGCTTCGCGGCCGGTACCTGGAAATCACCCAGCGCCGCAACAAAATCGCGCACGACGCCGACCTGATCGACGGCGACCTCAAACAGCGCCGCCCGATCGACGAGGCGGAGGTGACGGACGCCATCGACTGGATCGAGCGGATCGCCTTGGCCATCGCTCACGTACTCGACGACGAGGGATGACCGGCCGGAGTTCGGCGAACCGCCCGGCCGCCTCATAGGCTGGCCCCATGACGGAACTGCCCTCCCGGCGTCTTCTCCTGGTGCACGCGCACCCGGACGACGAGTCGATCAACAACGGCGCGACCATGGCCAGGTACGCGGCCGAGGGTGCCCACGTGACCCTGGTCACCTGCACCCTGGGGGAGCGGGGCGAGGTCATCCCGCCGGAGCTGCGGCACCTGACGGGCCCGGCGCTGGGCGCGCACCGGCGCGGGGAGCTGGCCGCGGCCGCGGCCGCGCTCGGGGTCCGGGACGTCCGGCTGCTCGGCGGCGCCGGGCGGTACGGCGACTCCGGGATGATGGGCCTGGCCGAGAACGCCGACCCCGGCTGCTTCTGGCAGGCCGACGTCGACGAGGCGGCCGGCCGGCTCGCCGAGGTGATCCTGGAGGTCCGCCCGCAGGTCCTCGTGACGTACGACGACAACGGCGGCTACGGGCACCCGGACCACATCCAGGCCCACCGCGTCGCCATGCGCGCGGTCGACCTCGCGGCCGAACGCGGCCACCGCGTCGCCAAGGTGTACTGGAACCGCGTCCCGCGCTCCGTCGCCGACGCCGCCTTCGCCCGCCTCCAGGACGAGCTGACCGCACTGCCGTTCGAGAAGAGCGCCTCCGTGGACGACGTGCCCGGCGTGGTGGACGACGAGCGGATCACCACCACGATCGACGGCACCGCGTACGCCGCCGCCAAGGCCGCCGCGATGCGCGCCCACGCCACCCAGATCGAGGTGGCCGGGCCCTGCTTCGCGCTCTCCAACGCACTCGCCCAGCCGCTGTTCACCACCGAGTACTACGAGTTGGTGCGCGGCCCCGGACAGCCCGGCGAGACCGACCTGTTCGCCGGCCTCGGCACCGGGGAGGCGTCATGAACGACGGCGGAAACGGCCCCCTGCTCGCCCAGCCGCTGCGCCCGCCCTCCGCCGGCCGGGCCGCCGCCCTCGTCGGCCTGTTCCTGCTCGGCGCGCTCGTGGGCCTCGCCGGTGCCCTGGTGCAGGCCGGCTGGTTCCCCGGCGGGCTGCTGCTCGCCCTGGCCGGCGCCACCGGGCTCTTCCTCGGCGGCGCGTACGCCACCGGGAGCCGGGGCGGGGCGGTCGCGCCGGCGGCGGGCTGGATCGTCGCCGTCGTCCTGCTCACCACCACGCGGCCCGAGGGCGACTTCCTGTTCGGCGCCGGCGGCGGTTCCTATCTCTTCCTGCTCGGCGGCATGGCCCTCGCTGTGATCTGCGCCACCGTCGGCGCCGGGCGGCAACCTCGCGGCGGCCCCGCCCGACTTGGGAAGTGACGTACCACTTCGCCGTGCGGCGCGCGTGCGAGTCCGGTGTGGGTTTACTCGGCGGTCATGGGATAAGCGCCAGAAGTGGCCAGTATGGTGGTGCGCGCCGCCGAGCCGCCCGCAGTGAGGTCGTCACGGGCGGTGGAGCCAACTGGGAGAACCTGCCTTGAGTCGTGAAACTGACACTCCGTCCTCCGGGCCCAACGGGCGCGGCGGAGCCGCATACCCCTCCGGCACGCCGCCGTACGGGACCCCCATGGTTTCCGACGACGGTGCGGGCGCGGGCCGTTCGGGCACGCGGCCGGAGGAGAAGAAGACCGAGACCACGCTGACGACCCGGATCCGGATCAACATCCCCGGCTCCCGGCCCATCCCGCCGGTCGTCATGCGCAAGCCCGTCGGAGACGGCGAGGCCTCCGGGGACGAGGCGCCCGCCGCCGAGCCGCGGCCCGCCGCCGACCGGACGCCCGCGGTCCCCGCCGCCGAGGCCCCGGCCGAGCCCGCGGCCCCGGCGGAGGAGAAGACCAGCGACTGGTTCGCGCCCCGCAAGTCCTCGGCCCCCAAGGGCGGTCCGGGCGGCGGCGGCACGAACGGCGCCGGGATCCCCGGCGGTTCCGCCGCACCCGCCGCCTCCACGAGTGCGCCAGGCGGCCGTACGGTTGGTCCGGCGGCGTCCGGCGCGTCCGGTACCACCGGCGCACGCCCCGGCGGCGGCCGTCCCGGCGGTGTGGTCGGCTCCATGAGCGTGCCGGGCGCCTCCCGCCCCGGCGGTACGAACGGCAAGGGCCTGCCCGGCGCCACCGGCGGCCCCGTCGCCCCGGGCCACGGCGGCGGCACCGGATCCTTCGACGTGACCGAGGCGCTGACCGCGGGCCCGCTGGGCGGCGGCTCCCGCCCCGGCTCCGCCGGCCCCGGCGAGTCCCGCCGGGACGACCTGCCGTACTTCTCGGACCAGGCGGACCGCACGGACGCGGACCCCGCAGGCAACGCCGGCCCGGACGGCTTCGGTGCCGGCCCGGCGACCGCGGGCGGCCAGGGCTTCGGCACGGCAGCGGCCCCCGGACGCGACGGCTACGGCGGAGCCGCGGGCGGTGTCCACGGGCACGGCGGCGCCAGCGGCTACAACGGACCCGGTGGCCACGGCGGGCCCGGCGGCCCGCAGGGCCCGGCCGGCCCCACCAGCGGCCCGGTCACCGGCGACGGCGCCCTCGCCCCGCGGGCCGCGGCCGGCCCCGGCGCGGGGCCGGGCGAGCCCTTCGACGGCCCCTCGGGCGCCGGTTACGGCACCCCGCCCGGTCGCAGCGCGCTCGCCGACATCGCCGACCTCGACGGCCCCGGCGGTCCGGCGGCCGGTCCCGCGGGCCGTGGTCCCGGCGGCGGGCTGAGCGACGACACCGCGATCCTCACCCCGCAGAAGCCGGCCCCGGAGCCGGGCACGCCCGGCTACCGCTCCCCGGCCGCCGACAACGTCTCCGGACACACCGTCACCAGCGGCATCCCGGTCGTCCCGAACGCAGGGAACGCCCCGTTCGGCACCCGCCCCGACGGTCCGGCGGCGCCCGCCGCGCCCAAGGCGCAGCAGCCGGCCGCGCCCAAGGCGGCGGGCAAGCCGAAGAAGAAGGGCCGCAGCAAGCTGATGCTGCTCGCCGTCGGCGTGGTCGTCGTCGCCGGCGGCGCCTACGGCGCCGGCCTGCTGATGAACCACACCGACGTGCCCAAGGGCACCACCGTGCTCGGCGTCGACATCGGCGGCGGCACCCGCGACGACGCCGTCAAGAAGCTGGACGACGCCTTCGGCAGCCGGGTGAACAAGCCGCTGAAGCTGTCCGTGGGCGGCACCACGGTCACCCTGACGCCCGAGAACGCGGGGCTGCAGTTCGACTACCAGGCCACCGTCAGCGAGGCCGCGAAGAGCGACTACAACCCGGTGAACGTCATCGGTTCCCTCTTCGGGCAGAAGCGCGTGGTCGAGCCGGTCATGCCGGTGGACGAGGAGAAGCTGCAGGCCGCGCTCCAGCAGGCCGGCGGCGGCTCGGGATCGGTCACGGACGGCACCATCAAGTTCGAGTCCGGCAAGGCCGTGCCCGTCTACGGCAAGGCGGGCAAGGCCATCGACGCCGGCCGCTCGACCAACGCGGTCGAACAGGCCTACCGCACGCTGGTGGAGCGGGGCGCCGCGCCCCCGGTGACCGTGCCGACCGCCACCAAGCAGCCGACGGTGTCGAACGCCGAGGTCGACCGGATGATGAAGGACTTCGCGAAGCCCGCGATGTCCGGCCTGGTCCGGGTGCAGACCGACGCGACGCACAGCATCCCGTTCGGTCCGGTCTCGCTGCCGAAGATCATCAGCTTCAAGGCCGTCGACGGCAAGCTCGTGGACACCTACGACCTCAAGGCGCTCAAGGACGCGTACGGCAGCACCTTCGACGGGGTGCAGATCCGGACCGCGACCGGGAAGCGGGGCGTGCTGCCGCAGGACGTCGTCGCCGCTCTGCGCAAGGCGCTGCGCGGCACGACGGCCGCGGAGCGGGTCGGGGTCATCGACACCAACCCCAGCTAGCCGGCCGTTCCCAGGGGCGCCCTTCCCGAAAGGGGCGCCCCTTCGGGCGCGTGTCATCCGTTCCGCATGACATCCGTCATCCGGTACCCGGGACCGCCGACACTGCCGGGGCTGCCGTCCTTCCCGCCAGCATGGGCGCATGACGACGACAGCGGCGCCCGCCACCACCCCGGTGGTCGGGTTCGACCAGGTGACCAAGACGTACGGGAGCGTGCGGGCCGTCGACGGCCTCTCGCTCCGGCTGTACCCGGGCGAGACCGTCGCCCTCCTCGGCCCGAACGGGGCCGGCAAGTCCACCACCCTGGACCTGCTCCTCGGGCTCAAGCACGCCGACAGCGGCACGGTCAGCCTGTTCGGCACCGGCCCGCGCGAGGCGATCGTCGCCGGCCGGGTCGGCGCCATGCTGCAGAGCGGCGGCCTGATGGACGGGGTCACCGTCACCGAACTGGTCCGGCTGGCCTGCTCGCTGCACCCGCGGCCGTACCCGGTGTCCGAGGTGCTGGCCCGCGCCGGCGTCACCCAGATCGCCGACCGCAAGGTCGACAAGCTCTCCGGCGGCCAGGCCCAGCGGGTCCGGTTCGCCCTCGCCACCGCCGGCGACAGCGACCTGATCATCCTGGACGAGCCGACCACCGGCATGGACGTCTCCGCCCGCCAGGCCTTCTGGGCCACCATGCGGGAACAGGCCGACCAGGGCCGTACGGTCCTCTTCGCCACCCACTACCTGGAAGAGGCCGACGCCATCGCCGACCGGGTGCTCGTGCTGCACCGGGGGCGGCTGCTCGCCGACGGCACCGCGGCCGAGATCAAGGCCAGGGCGGGCGCGCGGCGGATCTCCTTCGACCTGGAGGGCGAGATCGCGGACGGCGCCCTGCGCGGCCTGCCGTTCCTCACGTCGCTGGACGTGTCGGGCCAGACGGTCCGCATCCAGTCGTCCGACGCCGACGCGACCGTGCACGCCCTGTACGGCCTCGGTGTCTACCCCCGCAATCTCGAAGTCGCCGGGCTCGGTCTGGAGCAGGCCTTCGTCGCCATCACGGAGGCCGAGGAGGCCAAGCAGTCGTGAACGCCCTGATCAAGCTCGAAGTGGCCCGCGCCCTGCGGAACCGGAAATTCCTGTTCTTCTCGGTGCTCTACCCCTCGATCATCTACCTGATCTTCTCCAGCAGCGCCGGCTCGGCCGGGAAGGTCGACGGCAGCGACCTGACCGTCGCCACCTACCTGATGGTCTCCATGGCCTCCTTCGGCGCCCTGACCGCCGTCCTGATGGGCAACAGCGAGCGCATCGCCAAGGAACGCGAGAGCGGCTGGGTGCGGCAGCTGCGGCTGACCCCGCTGCCCGGGCGCGGCTACGTCCTCGCCAAGACCGCCGGCGCGGCCGTGGCGAGCCTGCCGGCCATCGTCGTCGTGTTCGCCGTCGCCGCCGCGATCAAGCACGTACGCCTGGACGCCTGGCAGTGGCTCGCGCTCACCGGGGTCGTCTGGGCCGGCAGCCTCGTCTTCGCCGCGCTCGGCGTCGCCATCGGCTACCTCGCCTCCGGGGACGCGGTCCGCCCGATCACGATGATCGTCTACTTCGGCCTGTCGATCCTCGGCGGCCTGTGGATGCCGTCCACCACCTTCCCGCAGATCCTGCAGGACATCGCCGAGTGGCTGCCCACGCACGCGTACGCTGCCCTGGGCCGGGCGATCGAGCAGAGCCAGGCCCCGCACACGGCGGACATCGCCGTCCTCGCCGGCTACTTCGTCCTCTTCGCGGGCGGCGCGGCCTGGCTGTACCGGAAGGACACGCTGAAGGCGTGAGCACGATGACGCAGGACCGGACCGGAACGCCGCAGCACACGCCCCTGGGCTGGCCGCCCCGCACCCGGCGCGAGCTGCTGGTGAAGACGCTGTGGATCGGGGTCTGGCTGGTCTTCCTCAGCTCGCCGGTCGAGGACCTCGTCGACGGCGGGCACGGCACCGGCGCGACCGTGGCCGGCTCGGTCGGCCTCGCCGTGTTCGTCGGGGTCTACCTGACCCTGGTCTTCCGCAACATGGGCCGGCCGTTCTCCCCGCGCGTCGTGCTCACGCTGGGCGGGATCCTCGGCGTCCTCGCCCCCGTACTGGCCTACACCCTCGGCAGCGCCTGGCTGGGCCTGTTCGTCTACCTGTCGGTCGCCTGGGGGGCCACCCTGCCGCTGCGGGCGGCCTACTGGGCCATCCCGGCCTCCGCCCTGGCGATGTACCTCGTCGGCCTGCACTCGGACGAGAAGGAGGCCCGCGGCCTGCTGTTCCTGGTGGTGCTGATCGGGTTCGCGATGACCGGTGTCGGCCAACTGGTCCGTACCACCATCGAGTTGCGCAAGGCGCGGGCCACCGTCGCCCAGCTCGCCGCCAACGAGGAGCGCCTGCGCCTCGCCCGCGACCTGCACGACCTGCTCGGCCACTCGCTGTCGCTGATCACGCTGAAGAGCGAGCTGGCCGGCCGGATGCTGCCCGACCACCCCGACAAGGCCGCCCAGCAGGTCGCCGACATCGAACAGGTCAGCCGGCAGGCCCTGGTCGACGTACGGGAGGCCGTCACCGGCTACCGGCGGCCCCGGCTCGCCGCCGAACTCGCCGGTGTCCAGGTCGCCCTGACCGCCGCCGGGGTCGCCGCCGAGGTGCCCGCCGAACCCGACCTCGCCGACGTCCCCGAGGAGGCCGAGTGCGCGCTCGCCTGGGCGCTGCGCGAGGCCGTCACCAACGTGGTCCGGCACAGCGGCGCCGACCGCTGCGCCGTCCGGCTGCTGCGCCGCCAGACCCTGGACGGGCCGGTGCTCGAACTCTGCGTCGAGGACGACGGATCCGGCGGCTCCGGCACGGGCCCCGGCAACGGTCTGACCGGGCTGACCGAGCGGCTGGAGAAGGCCGGCGGCACCCTGGAGGCGGGCCGGGTCAGGCACGGGTTCCGGCTGGTCGCCCGCGTGCCCACGGCCCCGGCGGCCGACGTAGGATCCGGGGCATGACGAGCACGATCAAGGTACTCCTCGCCGAGGACCAGTCGATGGTCCGCGAGGCGCTGGCCGCGCTGCTCGGCCTGGAGGACGACATCGAGGTCGTCGCCCAGGTCGCGCGCGGCGACGAGGTGCTCGCGGCCGTCGGCGCGCACGGCGTGGACGTCGCGCTGCTCGACATCGAGATGCCCGGCTGCACCGGCATCGAGGCCGCGGCCCGGGTGCACCGGGAGTACCCGCGGGTCAAGCTGGTCGTCCTCACCACCTTCGGCCGGCCCGGCTACCTGCGCAGCGCCATGGAGGCGGGCGCCGACGCCTTCCTGGTCAAGGACGCCCCGGCCGCCCAGCTCGCCGAGGCGATCCGCAAGGTGCTGGCCGGCGAGCGGGTCATCGACCCCACGCTGGCCGCCGCCGCGCTCGCCGAGGGCGCGAACCCGCTCACCGAGCGCGAACGCGAGGTGCTCCGCGCGGCGGCCGACGGCTCCACCAACGCCGAACTGGCCCGCACCCTGCACCTCTCCCAGGGCACGGTCCGCAACTACCTCTCCACCGCCATCCAGAAACTGGCGGCACGCAACCGGGCCGAGGCGGTACGCATCGCCCGCGACAAGGGATGGCTCTGAGCCGCCGGGCTCAGTTGAGCTTGGCCCGCGCCGTGCCCGCCTCCTGGCGCACCTTGCGCGCGGCCGACTCGTCCACCACCTCGATCAGGTCGGCGTAGTACTCCATCTCCTCCGCGCCGGCGACGAACTGCCCGCGCTGCACCAGCAGTTGCCCCCGCTCGTAGCGCAGCCGCGCCGGATGCGAGGGGATGAGCAGCGCCAGCTCCACGGCGCGCAGCGCGACATCGGACCGCTCCGGCCGCGCCGCCGCCCACGCCCGGATGTTGTTCAGGATGCGCTGGACGACGTCCAGGGGCGGCGCCGGCTCCAGCATCGAGGGGTGCAGCGGCGCACCCGTCGCACCCACCACCAGCAACTCGGCGTCCGTCCCGGTCAGCACCCGGCCCCCCTCGAACGGATCGGCCAGCACCTGCTCGGCCGCCGTGCCGAACCCGACCACGAAGTGCCCTGGCAGCGCGACCCCGTACACCGGGGCGCCCGCCCGGCGCGCGACCTCCAGCCACACCACCGACAGCAGGATCGGCAGCCCGCGCCGCCGCCGCAGCACCTCGTGCAGCAGGGAGGACTCCAGCCGCTGGTAGTCACCCGGCGTCCCGTGGAACCCGTAGCGGGCGCCGAGCAGCCGGCGTACGGCCTCCGCCCAGGCGCGCGGCCCGTCCGGCCGGTACGGCAGCTCGCCCGCCAGCCGGTCCAGCTCCACCTGCGCGGCGTCGATGCCGGTCTCGTCCAGCGAGCCGTCCGTCTCCGCGCCGATCAGCAGGCACAGCGCCGAGACGTCCGGCCGCTCGGCCCGGGCCTCCTCGGCGAACCGCTGCCGCAGCTCGGCGGAGCGCTCCGGCGGGGGCGGGTACGGGGGCGGCAGATACGGGTGACTCATGCCAGGCTCATGCCCTTCCACGGCGCGTTCTACGGGCGCCCGGGGCGGGCGGATGCCTCCGGCGCCCCGGACGGGTCGGTGCCTGTCTCCGCGTCCGCCTCCCGGCCGCCGGGCTCCTCGGGAGCCCGGTAGTGGTGGTAGGCGTGGTGCGGCAGGAAGCCGAGGGCCCGGTACAGGGCCCGGCCGCCCTCGTTGTCCGTCTCCACCTGGAGCCAGGCCGCCGAGGCGCCTTCGTCCAGCGCGCGCCGGGCCAGCGCGGCCATCACCTCGGTGGCCAGCCCCTGCCGCCGCCGCCCGGGGTCCACCTCGACCGCGGTGAACCCGGCCCACCGCCCGTCCACGACGCACCGGCCGATCGCCGCGGGCGGCTCACCCTCCCCGGCACCGGGCACCGAGGCGAACCACACCGAGGGCCCGCTGGACAGGACCCGCAGGGCCACCTCGCTCAGCCCCTTGCGCCGGTACCGCGCGAGCCACGCCTCGTCCGCCGTCCGGGACAGCACCACCCCCGCGCCCTCGGCCCGGTCCGCGACCGGCGCCAGCGCCCCGGTCCACAGCTCGGCGGTCACCTCGCGCACCCAGCCGCGCCGTTCCAGCTCCGCGCACAGCAGCTCCTGCGTGCCCTCGGCGCCGGTCGCGGTCTGCACGTAGGCGGGCAGGCCGCGCTCGCCGTACCAGCGGCGCACGACAGCCAGGGCCGCGTCGAGCGGCAGACCGGGATCACCGAGCGGCAGCACGCTGTTGGCCCGGCGGGTGAAGCCCGCCCGCCGCCCGGCCACCGCCCCGGCCGGACGCTCCCGCGGAGCCGCACCCCGGAGGGGATCCCCCTCGCGCGGCACCTCCTCGACGGCGGCCCGCAGCTCCCACTCGCCCAGCCGCTCGCTCTCCACCGGCCGCCACGCGCGCGCGGTGATGTGCGCGAGTTCCGGGTAGGTGGCGGCGGGCCCCCTGCGCCGCGCCGGCGCCGCGGGCACCACTTTGCCCGCGGCCAGCGTGTTCTCGGGGATCCGGACCGTTTCGCCGTCCCGCCGTGTGATCATGAGCACGCCGCCGTCCCATGATGTGAGAACACCCACCGTGTCAGTGAACTTCTCCGGTCCGGTACCGGGTTCGCCCAAGCGCCGTACGGAGACCCGTTTGCCCACGTCAGCCGGGGTGATTCGGACCTCCAGGCGTCCTTTCGCCGAGAATTCCACCGGTCAGTTCACCCCTCCTGTTCGGATCACGCTCCGGAACGGAGATACTAGGGGCGGGCATCGACGACGCCGCGCTCCCGCGCGCCAGGCGGCGGAGCCTGAGGAGGCCCGCCAGCGCCCTATCGAGGAGGAACGACAGCGTGACCTACGTCATCGCGCAGCCTTGTGTCGACGTGAAGGACAAGGCGTGCATCGAGGAGTGCCCGGTCGACTGCATCTACGAGGGCCAGCGGTCCTTGTACATCCACCCGGACGAATGCGTCGACTGTGGTGCCTGTGAGCCGGTCTGCCCGGTCGAGGCGATCTTCTACGAGGACGACGTCCCGGAGGAGTGGAAGGACTACTACAAGGCGAACGTCGAGTTCTTCGACGAGCTGGGCTCGCCCGGCGGTGCCAGCAAGCTGGGGCTGATCGAGCGCGACCACCCCTTCGTCGCCGCGCTGCCGCCGCAGGGCGAGTGACCGTCTGAGCGCCAAGCGGCCGCCCTAGCGCGCCGCCTCGGTCCCGTACGGCCCGATCGTCCCGATCACCGCCGTACGGGACCGAGGCGTTTGCCGCACCGTACGAAAGTGAGCCTGATTCCCGTGTCCGCAGTCTCCGACCGCCTGCCCGCCTTCCCGTGGGACAAGCTGGCCCCGTACAAGAAGACGGCCGAGGCCCACCCGGACGGCATCGTCGACCTGTCCGTCGGCACCCCGGTCGACCCGGTCCCCGAGCTGGTCCAGAAGGCCCTGATCGACGCCGCCGACTCACCGGGCTATCCGACCGTCTGGGGCACCCCCGCCCTGCGCGACGCGATCACCGGCTGGCTGGAGCGCCGCCTGGGCGCCCGCGGGGTCACCCACCGCCACGTGCTGCCGGTCGTCGGCTCCAAGGAACTGGTGGCCTGGCTGCCGACCCAGCTCGGCCTCGGCCCCGGCGACAGGGTCGCCTACCCCCGCCTGGCCTACCCCACCTACGAGGTCGGCGCCCGCCTCGCCCGCGCGGACCACGAGGTCTACGACGACCCGCGCGACCTGGACCCCGCCGGTCTGAAGCTGCTCTGGCTGAACACCCCGTCCAACCCGACGGGCAAGGTCCTCGGCAAGCAGGAGCTGACGGACATCGTCGCCTGGGCCCGCGCCCACGACGTCCTCGTCTTCTCCGACGAGTGCTACCTGGAGCTGGGCTGGGAGACCGACCCGGTCTCGGTCCTGCACCCGGACGTCAACGGCGGCTCCTACGACGGCGTCGTCGCCGTCCACTCCCTGTCCAAGCGGTCCAACCTGGCGGGCTACCGCGCGGCCTTCATCGCCGGCGACCCGGCCGTCCTGGGCCCGCTGCTGGAGATCCGCAAGCACGGCGGCATGATGACCTCCGCGCCGACCCAGGCCGCGGTCGTGGCCGCGCTCGGCGACGACGCCCACGTGCACGAGCAGCGCGAGCGCTACGCGGCCCGCCGCGAGGCCCTGCGCGCGGCCCTCCTCGCGAGCGGCTTCCGCATCGAGCACAGCGAGGCCAGCCTCTACCTCTGGGCCACCCGGGACGAGTCCTGCTGGACCACGGTCGCCGATCTGGCCGCCCGCGGCATCCTGGTGGCCCCGGGCGACTTCTACGGCGAGGCGGGCAGGAACCACATCCGCGTGGCCTTCACGGCGACGGACGAACGGGTCCGGGCGGCGGTCTCCCGCCTGTAACCACGCGGGCGGTCGTACCGGACGCACGAAGGCCGACGGGGCCCGGGAGGAGATCCCGGGCCCCGTCGGCGTCACGGCAGGGTTCAGCCGCCCAGCGGCAGGCCCTTGGTCGGCAGGGACGACGTCGGCAGCCCGCCCTTGGTGAGGGAGTCCGTCGGCAGCCCGCCCTTCGTCGCACCGGAGGCGGCGTCGCCCAGGACACCCCTCGCGGTCCCGGCCGCGGCCCCCGCGGCCGGCACCGCCTGCTTGACCGCCTTGCCGCCCGTGTCACCCGCGACCGAGGTGACGCCGTTCGCGGCGCCGTTGACGGTGTTGCCGACGTGCGCCCCGTCCAGCGCGGTCAGACCGCCCAGGTTCGGGGTGGCCGCCGGCAGGTTCGTGGCCGCTCCGGCGGAGCCGGCCGCACCGACCCCGGCAGCCGCTCCCGCTGCGACGAGCAGCGCGGCACGGGCGATCCGGCGGGTCAGAGGGAGGGTCATGATGCTCCATTCCACGGGAGAAAACGGTGGGTGCCCGAGTCCGTGTCCGGCTCGGACGCCGTGACTACCGCTCGAAGCCCGCGAAGGTTGCGGACGCCCCGGGTAAAGAATGGATAACGCATCGCATTATCAGGTGTGGATAAAAACGGGCAAAGGACGTCCGAGGAAATGGCGCGCAGAATCCTTCCGCCCCTTGTTGCCCAAGGGAATGCGCAACCGGTGCGCCACCCGCCCCCACCGGCGGCCGGCCCCGCACCGTACAACCCGCCGGAGTGATCGGCCGTACTACTGTCCGGCCACGATCCGGACCGCGCCCACCGACCTCTGCGCCCCGCCGGACCCGTGCGTGCCGGCCGTCCGCCACGTGTCGCTGTCGCTCCCCGCGGTCCACACCCGCCCCGCGTACGACACCCGCTCGATGTGCAGCGCCGAGGAGTTGGCCACCGCCCACTGTGCGAGCTGCCAGCCCCGCTCCCGCTCGCCGCGCCCGGTCGCGTCCCGCCGCGTGTCCTCCGGCACCGGAACCGTCACCGTCCGCCCGCGCGCGGTCGCGGTCACGCTCGGCGACGGCGACGGCGACGGCACGGGCGTCCCGCCCACCACCGCACCGGTCTCCTGGAGCGCGTCCCGCCCGAAGTCCCGTACCAGCGCCTGCCGCACCGCGTCCGGACCCGTCGCCGAGGCCGTGCGCCGCGGGCGCCCGTCGCAGGTCAGGGTGGCCGCCGCCCGCCCGGTCAGGGCCGCGGCGAGCAGCGCGGCGTCCGGCTCGTGCTTGGCGTACGCCTCCGGGTAGCCGCTGCGCTGCACCCGCTGCGCGGCCACCGTCAGCGGCAGGTCCGGGTAGTCCGGCACCTTCGCCAGGTGCGCGTAGAAGATGCCCGCCGCGTACGCCGGGTCCATGATCTGCCGCTTGGTGCCCCAGCCCTGCGAGGGCCGCTGCTGGAACAGGCCCAGCGAATCCCGGTCGCCGTGCCCGATGTTCCGCAGCCCCGACTCCTGCAGGGCGGTCGCCAGCGCGATCGTCACGGCCCGCTCGGGCATCCCGCGCCCGGTGCCGACGGCCGCGATGGTCGCCGCGTTCACCGCCTGCTCGGGCGTGAACTCGTACGACGCCCCGTCGCCGGAGGCGGAGACCACCGTGCAGCCGCGCGCCCCGCCGCCTCCGGTGACGTACTGCACCACGAGGTACGCGATGACGCCGCACAGGACCAACAGGGCCGCGGTGAAACGCAGGAGACGACCGCGGCGCTTGGGACGGGTGGGGGACGGCTCTGACACGCGTACAAGGTACTGGAGCCCCGTCGGCCCCTCGCCGGGGGTCCGCACAAGGCCGGCCACCCGACCCCTCCGGCCGCGCCGGGACGGCGCGCTAGGGTCGGGACCATGGCCGACACCTCGCTTGATCTCACGCTGGACGCCGCCGCGCTCACCGCGCAGCTCGTGGACTTCCCGTCCGAGAGCGGCACCGAGAAGCCCCTCGCGGACGCCGTCGAGACCGCCCTGCGCGCCCTGCCGCACCTGACGGTCGACCGCCACGGCAACAACGTGATCGCCCGCACGAACCTGGGCCGCGCCGAGCGCGTGATCCTGGCCGGTCACATCGACACCGTGCCGATCGCGGACAACGTGCCCTCACGGCTCGACGCGGACGGTGTGCTGTGGGGCTGCGGCACCTGCGACATGAAGTCGGGCGTGGCGGTGCAGCTGCGCATCGCGGCCACGGTCCCCGCCCCCAACCGCGACCTGACCTTCGTCTTCTACGACAACGAGGAGGTCGCCGCCCACCTCAACGGCCTCCGGCACGTCGCCGAGGCCCACCCGGACTGGCTCGCCGGTGACTTCGCGGTCCTGCTGGAGCCCTCCGACGGCGAGGTGGAGGGCGGCTGCCAGGGCACGCTGCGGGTGCTGCTGCGCACCAAGGGCGAGCGGGCCCACTCGGCGCGCGGCTGGATGGGCTCCAACGCCATCCACGCGGCGGCCCCGGTCCTGGCCCGCCTGGCCTCCTACGAGGCCCGCCGGCCGGTCATCGACGGCCTGGAGTACCGCGAGGGCCTGAACGCCGTGGGTATCAGCGGGGGAGTGGCCGGGAACGTCATCCCGGATGAGTGCGTGGTCACGGTCAACTTCCGGTACGCCCCCGACCGCACCGAGGAGGAGGCGATCGCGCACGTCCGCGAGGTGTTCGCGGACTGCGGCGTGGAGGAGTTCGTGGTCGACGACCACAGCCCCGGCGCGCTGCCCGGCCTCTCCCACCCGGCCGCCGTGGCCTTCATCGAGGCGGTGGGCGGCACGCCGAAGCCCAAGTACGGCTGGACGGACGTCTCCCGCTTCTCCGCGCTGGGCGTCCCCGCCGTCAACTACGGCCCCGGCAACCCGCACCTGGCCCACAAGCGCGACGAGCGGGTGGAGACGGCGAAGATCCTCGCGGGCGAGGAGCGGCTGCGGAACTGGCTCACCGCGTAGAGCCCGGGCGGCGCCGGTGCACGCCGGACACGCGCAGGTCCCCCCTCCGTAACGCGTGTGGATCTAGTCTGAGATCGAACTACCGGCAAGCGGAGGGAGCGCACATGGCTACCGGAAACCCCGAGGGGAAGAAGCAGCCGCCGGACGAGCAGCGGCTCGGACCGGTCCTCCGACGGCGCGGCCAGGTGACCGCCAGCACGACCGACCAGCGGCTGCTGGACGAGCGTGCCCCCACGGACTGGGTGCACACCGACCCCTGGCGGGTCCTGCGCATCCAGTCGGAGTTCATCGAGGGCTTCGGCACCCTCGCCGAACTCCCGCCCGCCATCAGCGTGTTCGGCTCGGCACGGACGCCGGTGGACTCACCGGAGTACGACGCCGGGGTGCGGCTCGGCCGCGGGCTGGTGCAGGCCGGCTGGGCGGTCATCACGGGCGGCGGCCCCGGAGCGATGGAGGCGGCCAACAAGGGGGCGTGCGAGGCGGGCGGCACCTCGGTCGGCCTCGGCATCGAGCTGCCCTTCGAGCAGGGGCTGAACCCCTACGTCGACATCGGGCTGAACTTCCGGTACTTCTTCGTCCGCAAGATGATGTTCGTGAAGTACGCGCAGGGCTTCGTGGTCCTGCCCGGCGGCCTCGGCACGCTCGACGAACTCTTCGAGGCCCTCACCCTGGTCCAGACCCAGAAGGTCACCCGCTTCCCGATCGTCCTGTTCGGCAGCGCGTACTGGGGAGGCCTGGTGGACTGGCTGAAGAACACGCTGGTGGCCCAGGGCAAGGCCGCGGAGAAGGACCTCCTGCTCTTCCACGTCACGGACGACGTGGACGAGGCGGTGGCCCTGGTCTCCAAGGAGGCGGCCCGCTAGGTCCGGCCCGGGACCGGGGGGAGTCCCCCCGGTCCCCGGGGCCCTTCGTCCTAGGCCAGACCCCGGCGAGCCACGGCGGGGACCCGGTGGCCGGCGATGGACGCGACCATCTCCAGCACCTGCCGGGTCTCGGCCACCTCGTGCACCCGGTACACCTGCGCCCCGAGCCACGCGGAGACCGCGGTCGTCGCCAGCGTACCGATCAGCCGTTCCTTCACCGGCCGGTCCAGCGTCTCGCCCACGAAGTCCTTGTTCGACAGCGACACCAGCACCGGCCACCCCGTGGCCACCATCTCGTCCAGCCGCCGCGTCGCCTCCAGACTGTGCCGCGTGTTCTTCCCGAAGTCGTGCCCGGGATCGATCAGCACGGACTCCCGCGGCACCCCGAGCGCCACCGCCCGCTCGGCCAGCCCGAGGGTCACGTCGAGGATGTCGGCCACGACGTCGTCGTACGTCACCCGGTGCGGACGCGTCCGCGGCTCCACACCGCCCGCGTGGGTGCACACCAGCCCCACCCCGTACCGCGCCGCGACCTCCGCGAGCCCCGGGTCCACGCCGCCCCACGCGTCGTTCAGCAGATCCGCGCCCGCCTCGCACACGGCCTCGCCGACCTCGGCCCGCCAGGTGTCCACGCTGATGACCACGTCGGGGAACCGGCGCCGTACCTCCGCCACGAACCCGACCGTGCGGCGCGCCTCCTCCGCCGCCGAGACCTCTTCGCCGGGCCCGGCCTTCACCCCGCCGATGTCGATGATCGCGGCGCCCTCGGCCACCGCCTGCTCCACGCGTGCGAGGGCCGGCTCGTCGCGGAAGGTGGCTCCTTGGTCGTAGAAGGAGTCCGGCGTCCGGTTCACGATCGCCATGATCACCGGCTCGTGCGGCCCGAATTCCCGCCTGCCCAGCCTGAGCATCCGCTGTGACCTCTCGTAGTACGTTCCGCAGTACGGCCGCCTGTGACCCTAACTGTCGGACTCGCATGGCACGATCGGAGCCTGACACATTCAGCTTCCGGCACAGCGGCCGGTAACGAGCGTGGGGACCCTAAGGCGATGGTGATGTTCTTGTTCCTGGTCGTCGCGCTGACCGTCGTGGTCGCCGCGGTGACCCTGGCCGTGGTGGGCGGCGGCGAGAGTGCCCCGCTGCCCGAGGTGGCGCCGGAGCGGCTCCAGGACCCGCTGCCCGCGGACCGCCCGGTGAGCGGCGCGGACGTGGAGAGCCTGCGCTTCCCGCTCGCCCCGCGCGGCTACCGCATGGCCGACGTCGACGACGCCCTCGGCCGGCTCGCCGCCGAACTGGCGGAGCGCGACGCCCGTATCGCCGACCTGGAGTCCGCGCTGGCCGGCGCGAGAGCCGCCGCCGCGCACGTCCACCACGTCCACCCGGACAAGGGCGAGGGCGCGGAGGGGCGGCGATGACCACCGGAGCGGCCGTCGCCGGGCCGGACGGCGCCCTGCGCTGCCCCTGGGCCCTGTCCACCGACGACTACGTGTCGTACCACGACGAGGAGTGGGGCCGCCCGGTCCACGGCGACGACGCCCTCTTCGAGCGGCTCAGCCTGGAGGCCTTCCAGTCGGGCCTGTCCTGGATCACGATCCTGCGCCGCCGCCCCGGCTTCCGCGCGGCCTTCGCCGGCTTCCGCATCGAGAAGGTCGCCGCCTTCACCGACACCGACCGCGAGCGCCTGCTGGCCGACCCGGGCATCATCCGCAACCGGGCCAAGATCGACGCGACCCTCGCCAACGCGCGCGTGCTCGCCGACTGGGCCGAGGGCGACCTGGACGACCTGATCTGGTCCCACGCCCCCGACCCGGCCGTCCGCCCGGCCCCGCAGACCCTCGCGGACGTCCCGGCGGTGACTCCGGAGTCGACGGCCCTCTCCAAGGCCCTGAAGAAGCGGGGCCTCAGGTTCGTCGGCCCGACGACCGCGTACGCGCTGATGCAGGCGTGCGGCCTGGTCGACGACCACCTGGCGGCCTGCGTGGCCCGCAGCGCCCCGTAGGGGGCGCGGGGGCCGTGCGGGCTCCGCCGCCCGGACTTCAGCGGCCCAGGTACTTGGGCTTCTCCTTGTTGACGAACGCCTGCACCGCGATCGCGTGGTCCTCGGACTGTCCCGCCCGGGTCTGGAGCTCGTCCTCCTTCTCCAGCGTCTCCTCCAGCGAGTGCGTCAGCCCGTAGGCCACCGCCTCCTTGATCGCCGCGTACGCCACCGTCGGCCCCTCGGCCAGCGCCCGCGCCACCTTCTCGGCCTCGGCGCGCAGCTCGGCCGCCGGTACGACCCGGTTGGCGATCCCCAGCTCCAGCGCGTCCTGCGCGCTGATGCTGCGCGGGAACAGCAGCAGGTCGGCGGCGCGGCTCGGGCCGATCACCCGGGGCAGCGTCCAGGAGATGCCGGAGTCGGCGGTGAGGGCCACGCCCGCGAACGACGTGTTGAAGGAGGCGGTGTCGGCCACGACGCGGTAGTCCGCGGTGAGCGCGAAACCGAACCCGGCCCCGGCCGCGACGCCGTTCACCGCCGCGACCACCGGCTTCGAGGCCCCGGCGAGCGCCCGTACGATCGGGTTGTAGTGCTCCTTGACCGTGTTCATCGTCTGCCTGGTCCCGGTCTCCCGGTCACTGACCAGCAGCCCGATGTGCTCCTTGAGGTCCTGGCCCACGCAGAACGCCCGGTCCCCGGCCGCCGTCAGCAGGATCGCCCGTACGGCCGTGTCCCCGGCCGCGGATTCCGCCGCCTCCCGGAGCGCGGCCTTGGTGGCGATGTTCAGCGCGTTCATCGCCTCGGGGCGGTTCAGCGTGATCGTCGCGAGTCCGTCGCTCACCTCGTAGAGCACGGTGTCGGCCATGGCGCATCCCCTCCGGTGTTCGCGGCTGGTGACGTACCGCTCAGTACGCCCCTGTCAGAGGACAGCATGGCGGAGATCGCCGCCCCGGAGCCGGACCGGACGTGTGACCTGCGTCAAAGAAAACGGGAGCGGATCCGTTCGGCCGATCTTCTCGCGGTGGCGAAGTATCGCAGTCACATCGCCGAATTGAGTGGTTTTGCTCGCGCGCGTTGCCCAAGCGATGCCGACCGATGTTGGTCATCGGGTCCTGCGATGCGGGATAATGGCTGGGAAGCAATGTGTTCGATGCCGGTGTCGCGTGTCCGTTATGGATGGCGGATGCCCTTGCGGGGCCGTCGGCAGACGATGAGCTGGTTTCAGGAAGGGGAACGAGCATGGCGGCCATGAAGCCGCGGACGGGCGATGGCCCGCTCGAGGTGACCAAGGAGGGGCGGGGCATCGTCATGCGCGTTCCGCTCGAAGGCGGCGGTCGGCTCGTCGTCGAGCTGACCCCTGACGAGGCAGAGGCGCTCGGCGACGCCCTCAAGAAGGTCGTCGTCTGACGTCCCAGTCATCCTGTCCTACCGGCTGCCCCGGCATCGTACGCGGTGTCGGGGCAGCCGCGTTTTCCCACCCCACCTGCGGGTTCAGCGCTTGACGGCGCACAGCAGGCCGTCGCCCACCGGCAGCAGCGAGGAGACCAGCTCCTGGCTCTCCCGGACGGTGCGCAGCAGCTCGCGCAGCCGCAGCACCTCGGTCGGCTGCGGCCCCGAGTCGACCGTGCGGCCGTTGGCGAAGACGCCCTCGAAGACCACCAGGCCGCCCGGCCGCAGCAGGCGCAACGATTCAGCGAGGTAGTCCGGGTACTCCAGCCGGTCACCGTCGCAGAAGACCAGGTCGTAGCCGGCGTCGGCGAGACGCGGCAGCACGTCCAGCGCGCGGCCGGGGATGAACCGGGCCCGGTTGCTGGCGAAGCCGCAGACACGGAAGGCCTGCCGGGCGAACTGCTGGTGGTCCGGCTCCGGGTCCACCGTGGTGAGCACCCCGTCCGGCCGCATCCCGTGCAGCAGGTGGATCCCGGAGACCCCGCAGCCCGTGCCGATCTCCGCGACCGCCTTCGCGTCCACGGAGGCGGCGAGCAGTCGCAGCGCGGCGCCCGTGCTGGGCGACACCGAGCGCAGCCCTGCCTCGCGGGCCCGCTCACGGGCCCAGCGCAGCGCTTCGTCCTCGGCGACAAAGGCGTCGGCGAACGCCCAGCTCGTCTGCCGGTTGCCGGTAATGACCCTCTCCTGTCCCCTGGTTGCCTGGGCGTGACTGTATCCGTTGGCGTCGGGAACCCGCAGATGGGACCAGGCGTTTAGAAGGATGAGCCGGTGGTCGGGGACGCGACGGGGGGCGAGAGGTGGATCAGGGCGCCGAGCAACTGCTGACGCAGCCGGATGAGCCGTATCAGCGTGTATCAAATTCTCGTAAAACCGCTTATCCGGAGCTAACGGGCGAGGTGGCTATGGTAGGGGCTCCACTGGACACCACCAGAGCCGACAGGGGAGGTGCGGCTGCGCCCGGGGATCGGGGTGGAGTGCTGCGGCGCTTCCTCGGGTCGGCGGGCAGGCCGAAATCCGTGACCGACACCGCTGACAGCCACGCCACCGGTCTCGCCGCCGGCGAGACCCAGACCGCGACCTTCGCCACCGACGCGGACGGGCAGGCGTGGACTCCGCCCACGTGGGACGAGATCGTCAGCACGCACAGCGGCCGGGTCTACCGTCTCGCCTACCGCCTGACGGGCAACCAGCACGACGCGGAGGACCTCACCCAGGAGGTCTTCGTCCGCGTCTTCCGCTCCCTGTCGACGTACTCGCCGGGCACCTTCGAGGGCTGGCTGCACCGCATCACCACGAACCTCTTCCTGGACATGGTCCGGCGCAAGCAGCGCATCCGCTTCGACGCCCTCGGCGAGGACGCGGCCGAGCGCCTGCCCAGCCGCGAGCCCACCCCGCAGCAGCTGTTCAACGACGCCCACTTCGACGCCGACGTCCAGCAGGCCCTCGACACCCTCGCGCCCGAGTTCCGCGCCGCCGTCGTCCTGTGCGACATCGAAGGACTGTCGTACGAGGAGATCGCCGCGACCCTCGGCGTGAAGCTCGGCACCGTCCGCTCCCGTATCCACCGCGGCCGGTCCCAGCTCCGCAAGGCCCTCGCGCACCGCTCCCCGGAGGCCCGCGCGGCCGAGCGGCGCTCCTTCCTGGCCCGGGTCCCCGCTCTGGGAGGAGGGGGCGCGACCGCGTGAGTGGAACACGGCCGAAACCTGTCGAGAAGGCACATCTCGCAGAACAGCACCTGGGAGACCGGCTCTCCGCCCTGGTGGACGGGGAGCTCGGTCATGAGACGCGTGAGCGCGTCCTCGCCCACCTGGCCACCTGCGCCCGGTGCAAGGCGGAGGCGGACGCCCAGCGCGCGCTGAAGAACGTGTTCGCGGAGGCGGCCCCGCCCCCGCCCTCGGCGAGCTTCCTGGCCCGTCTCCAGGGGCTCCCCGGAGGAGGTGACCCGGACGGCGGCGGCACGCCGTCTTCCGGGGGCGGACTCCTCGGCGGCGCCACCGGACCGGCCGGGACCTTCGGCGTGAGGCGCGGCGAGCGCCTCCCGTTCGGATACGTCCCCGCCCGCGCGCACGGCTACCTCCCGGACGGCGTCCCCGCCCCCGAGGACCGCGGCTTCCGCATCCACCCCGTCGGCCGCCCGGACGACGGCCGCTCCGCCTGGCGCGGGCTGCGGTTCGCGTTCGCCGCCGCCGGCGCGGTGTCGCTGGCCGCGATCGCCCTCGGCGGCGTGACCACCGCCATCCCCGGCGATCCGACCGCGGACGCCCGGGGCGGCACCGGCACCGGCAGCAACGTCACACCGGCCCGTTCCGCGGGCACCGGCCCGGCGGGCGGCGCGGCCACGCCGGACAGCCAGCGCCGCCGCCCGGTCGGACCGCTGCTCGCGCAGGACGGCCCGATGACCGGCCCGGCCCCGGTGGCGCCGACGACCCTGTCCGCGCCCCTGCTGCCCGGGGTGCCGGCCCCCGCCGCCGGGCAGACCCGCACCGAGGCGGTGCGCGGCCTGACCGCTCCGGTGCTGGCCGGTGCCGCCGCCGTCTCCCCGCTGATACGCCCGCTCGACGACACCGTGGCCCTGCCGCTCGCCGACTGGTCCGCCACCGCCGGAGTCACCGGCTCCGGCCTGCTGTCCGCCCCCGTCCCCGACACCGGCTCCGCTTCCCCCGCCGCCCCCACCCCCGCCGCCTCACCGGCCTCTCCGGCCGCGCCCCATCCGTCGCCCTGACCTGCCACTGCGCCACGGCCCGCGAACCTGGTTGAATCCGGTGAGGCCGTGCCCGCGGCGACGACCCGGGAGCGGCAGCCGATGTTCCACGACCGCGGCAGCGCGCGGTCGTGGCCCAGCCATGGGGAGAACATGAACGAGGGGAACCGTGTCCCGCCGGTGGACGGACCGGAGGGAGCGGAGGGGGCGACACCGGCCGACCGGACCGCGGGCACCGAGGCGGCCGTACCGGCGCAGACCGGGGCCGACGGCGACTTCGAGCTGGCCAAGCCGGCGCCGGTCCCGCCGGCCGGTACCGACGAGCGTGACGCCGTAGCGGCCGACGCGGGGCAGGCCGTGGCCGGAGCGGCCGGGGAGGCCGCCTGGGCGGCTCCCGCCGAGCGGCCCAAGCCGCTGCACGACCCCGATCCGTACGGCACCCCGCCGTACGGCGAACCCGGCCCCTGGGCCCCGGCGCCGCCGGTCCAGCACCCGGCGGCCACCCCGGCCCACGGGACGGCCGTCCCCGCGCCCGCGCGCCCGTCGGCGCCCCTGCCCGCGCCCGCCACCCATGTGCCGGGCGTGCCGGCGCCCGCGCCGGGAACCCCGCCCACCGACCCGGTGCCGGGGACCACCGAGCCCTGGGTCCGCTACGACCCCTGGGCGGCCGGCTCCGCCACGGAGCAGGCGCTCGCCCGGCAGCCGTTGCAGCAGACCGGCGTCGGGGTGCTCACGGAGCAGCAGAGCACCCGGCGCGCGAGGCGGATCCTGTTCGTGTGGACCGTGGTCGTCGCCCTCGTCGCCGCGGGTGTCGGCGGAGCCGTCGGCGCCTACGTCGAGCGTGACGGCCTCGGCGGCGAGGTACGGCTGCCGCAGGCCGGGAGCGTGCCGGCCGGCCGGGCGCCGGACAGCGTGGCCGGGATCGCCGCCCGCGCCCTGCCCAGCGTGGTGACGCTGCACGTCAGAGGGGCCGACGAGGCGGGCACCGGCACCGGCTTCGTGCTGGACACCGCCGGTCACATCCTCACCAACAACCACGTGGTCGAGCCCGCCGGGACGGGCGGCGAGATATCCGTGACGTTCAGCAGCGGCGACACCGTCAAGGCCAAGGTCGTCGGCCGGGACAGCGGCTACGACCTCGCCGTCGTCCAGGTGCACGGCGTCCGCGGCCTCACCCCGCTGCCCCTCGGCAACTCCGACGCCGTCAGGGTCGGCGACCCCGTCGTCGCCATCGGCGCCCCCTTCGACCTCGCCAACACGGTCACCTCCGGCATCATCAGCGCCAAGGAGCGGCCCATCACGGCCGGCGGGGAGAAGAGCGACGGCAGCGACGTGTCGTACGTCGACGCCCTCCAGACCGACGCCCCGATCAACCCGGGCAACTCCGGCGGTCCGCTGCTCGACTCCCGGGCCCAGGTCATCGGCATCAACTCCGCCATCCGCTCCGCCGGCAGCGGCACCGACTCCGACGGCGGCCAGGCCGGCTCCATCGGCCTCGGCTTCGCCATACCCGTCAACCAGGCCAAGCGGGTCGCCGAGGAACTGATCAACGACGGCCGGGCCACCCACCCGGTGATCGGCGTCACCCTGGACATGGGCTACACCGGCGACGGCGCCCGGATCGACGACAAGAGCGCCTCCGGCGGCCCCGCCGTCCTCAAGGGCGGACCCGGCGAGCGGGCCGGCCTCCGGGCGGGGGACGTCATCACCGAGGTCGGCGGGGAGCGCGTGCACACCGGCGAGGAGCTGATCGTCAAGATCCGCGCCCACCGGCCCGGCGACCGGCTGCCGCTCACGGTGGAACACGACGGGACCGAGCGGGAGGTGTCACTGGTACTGGGCGCCTCGGAGCGGAACTGACACAAGTCTCACCTATGGACGGTACCGGTCGGACAGGAACGCCGGGTACCGTTGAGCGACCGAGGACATCGCAAGGAGCGTCAGGTGTTCAATGACATAGGACCACTGGAGCTGGTGACCATCATCGTGCTCGCCGTGCTCGTCTTCGGTCCGGACAAGCTCCCGAAGGTCATCCAGGACGTGACGCGCACGATCCGGAAGATCCGCGAGTTCTCGGAGAGTGCGAAGCAGGACATCCGCAGCGAACTGGGCCCGGAGTTCAAGGACTTCGAGTTCGAGGACCTCAACCCCAAGACGTTCATCCGCAAGCAGCTGGACAACGACGACCTGGGGCTGAAGGAGATCCGCAACGGCTTCGACCTGAAGAAGGAGATGGCCGAGGTCACGGACGCCGTCCACAGCCGGGACACCGGAGCCTCCGCCCCGGGGACCTCCGGCGGCCGCGTGGACATGACCAAGAAGCCCGAGACCCCGGGCGACGACGACCGCCCGCCCTTCGACGCGGACGCCACGTAAGTCCTCCCCGGAAGCGCTCCGGCCGCCGACACGCGCACGCGGGCGTACGCCGCGCACGTGACGCGTTTCATAACGCACGCCCGTCGCACACGGCCTGAACAGGCCGTTCGTGCGACCCACGCATCCAGCGCCTGCCCTGCCGCTCTCAGCAGTGTGGATATGCTGCCGAGTTGTTGTGCGGACCGGACGCGTACGCCCGAAGGGGGGCGGGCGACCCCGGTCCGACGAGAGCGAGGAGGCGTCCGGGCAGATGGAGACGACGAGTCGGGTGGGCGCGCAGGCGCCGGCCGCGGAGGGCGGACAGCAACTCCCCTCCGCCCGGCGTACGGTCGACGGTTACCTGCGGGCGCCCTTCCCGTGGTACGGCCTCGACGAGGCGTTCACGGGGCCGCGCTGGCTGATGCAGGTCGGCACCACGGCCGACGGCGCCGTCGAACACGGTTCGATCGGGCACGGTGACGAGCCCTCGGTCCGCGGCGAGAGCGGCTCGGCCGGGGAACCGCGGGAGAAGTTCGCGGTCGTGGTGACCGTCGCCGCGCAGCCGTCCCGGCGCAGCGCCGACGGCACCGGTCTGCTGGAGGCGACCTCGGTGTCCTCGGCGGCCTGGCTGGCCGGCGTCGGGCTGCTCTCGTTCACCTGGCCCGGCCAGATGGACCACAGCCTGCGCGACGACTGGCTGGAGCAGCAGACCGAGACGGCCTGGGCACTGGCCGACGACCTCGACGGCCCCGAGTGGTCCAGACTCTCCCTCCCGGTGGACGGCGTGGCCGCCTCGTTCCACTACCGGGAGTCCGAGTACGGCTGGGTCCTGGCCGGCACCACGGAGGCGGGGGTCCACCTGGGCGCGTACGGCCGGGGAATGAGCGCGTACGGCCTCGGCTTCGCGGCGATCAAGGACATCACCGAGTACGCCTGACGTGCCGGGCCCGGGTGCGATGCCTCCCGGGCCTGCCGGCCGTCCGCTCAATGTCTTGTCAGGTTGACGAAGATCGTCACGACGGCCCCCACCTGGGCCAGGATCCAGGTGATCTGACCGGAGAGGCCGCGCAGCTGGTAGATGGACAGCAGCAGGGCGAAGCGGCTGGGCCAGTACTGCCGTTCCTGCCGGAACGTGGCCATGTCCATCCAGATGCTGGTCAGCGTCAGGACGACGAGCAGGAGCGCGGCATACAGCAGGAGCGGAAGAGGATCGGTGTCCATGACCTTGACGAGCGCGGCGGCCAGCACCATGGGCAGGCCGTAGGCAGCGGCGAGGATCCAGGCCCGCGCCTGACTCCGGCGTCCGGGCAGCAGACGCCACAGCGCCCCGAGCGTGAAGCCGGCGACCGCCCACGCCATCTGATAAAGGATCAGGTTGGCGGCGAACTCCGGAAGGCCGGTGGGGGAGTCCAGGACGTGCTGACGCCCATAGGGGTCCTGTGTCTGGTAGTAGAGAAGTAGCGCGGTGGCCGGTGTGCCGAACCAGAATGCGAGACGCCCCGCACGAGCCGCGTTGGACCACCATCGTCCCTCCGGTCCCCAGGCCAGGGCGACGTCCAGCACCGAAATATGCTCCGGCGGGTCGACTCCCTCACATGCGGTGACCAGCCACTGGTGCAGTTGGCGCAGTTTTTCTTCCAATTGGTCGCAGGTCACCCCCTCGGCATGACCGCGATCCAACAAGTGCATCTGGTGGTTGGCATTACGGTATCGGTGGGCTTTCTCCAGTAGCTCGCTTCGGTGCTGATCGGTGCCCAGCCTCACTGCGCAGAAACGCTCACCCATCTGACTGAACACGGACCACCGGCGCCCCAGGGCGAGAGCGACGTACACCGCGACGATGTTCAGTACCAGCCAGACGACGGACAGTCCGCTGGCGCCCGCGAATTTCGCGGCCCGGACTCCGACGAAGAAGGCGAACAAGGAGACGGTCAGCAGGATGTCCGGCTTGCTCGGTCCCAGGGGGAACCGCTCGTATCTGGGGCGGTCATGTGCTCGGGGTGGCCTGTTGCGGAAACGTAGCAGGGCCAGCAGGGCCACTCCTGTCAGCACCCAACTGTAGGCGAAAGTCCATCTCAGGTCGGTGTAGGAGAATCTCTCCAACAGCTTGTTCAGGGAATCGTTGTAACCAGAAGGGTCACGTTGCTCGACGAGCCAGTTGACGCGTGTCCACCGTCGTTTGTTGAACCACCAGGCGCATGCGAGCAAGGCCATGGCGACGTTGGCCAGCAGGCATCCGACGATGATCACACACTGAACGGGGGCCTCGTCCCACCGTCCGGTCCAGCTTTTACGCTTCTGTGTGGGCTGGCGGAGCAGTCCTCCTTCGCGCGCGAAGCGCCAGGCCCAGGCGACCATCGCGGCCAGCCACAACCACACGGTCACCAAGCCCAGCAGGGCGAGCCCGATACGGCCCCGGCGGTTCGTTGTCTTCACTTCCAGGCTCCACGGAAGCCCGAAGAGGTCGTGGGCCGGGATCACCAGCAGGCCGATGCCCGCCACCGCGCACGTGGTGACCACGACGGCGAGGGCCTGACGGCGTTGGGTGTCTGCGGGCCGGGCCGGCTCGTCAAGGGCGGTGCCGGGCGCGGTCGGTGAAACGCCCGGGCTCCAGGGGCGGGCGGCGAGGATCAGACCCATGCCCGCAGGAATGTAGAGAAGGGCACCCATCAGCGGGCGAAATGGCTTCTGCGGAGACAGGAGCAGTGCCAGGGCGACTCCCGCGCTGAGCCCGGCCCACTCCAGCATCGTGCGCGTCAGGCGCGAGCCGTGCCCGGTGTCCGGGTCCGAGCCCCCCGCCGACGGCCGCGGGGTCACCTCCGCATCCGGCCGTGCCGCCTCCCGGGCGGCGGCTGCGTCGGCCCGTTTGGCGCGCATCGCGGTCCAGGCCATCAGGATCGAGGCGCACACCCACCATGATGCAAGGCCTGCTTTGACCAAGACCGACTTACCGAGCCTCACCGGCAGCCAGCGCTGCCAGGGCGGATCGACCTCCACCTGGACCTCTTCGGGCAGCTTGTTGATCCACACCAGTTTGTTCCCGGTGGACTCCGACGCCCGTTCCGCGAGGTCGTTGAAATCGAGGCCGCCTAGATCGACCGTGATGCGCTCCCACCGGATGGTCCGAAGCGTCCGTGGCCACAGCTCGATCATCCATGTTTTTCCTGCGGGGATGATTTCCCAGGGACCCACGACGACCGGACTTTCCGCGGTGATCCAGTCGTATGCGACGTAGCGCACGGTGACCTCCGAGTCGCGTGCGGTCACCACGGGGTTCCTGGGGTGCCACTCGTTCCGTGACCCGGGGGCCTCGTCCCCGAGTAACAGGCATCGCATTGCCATCTGGTACTGCTTGGACTTCTCGCCGAAGGTCAGCTGCTTGGCGAGCGGCCACTGTCTCGGCACTTTGACCGTCATCTCGGAAACGAGCCAGGGAACTGAGCGCTTGTGCTGCTCCAGCTTCAGTGTGGCGCGGACGGTACTGCCCTTGAGGCCGTCCGGCATGCAGCCGGTACCGGCGCCCTGATCCCGCGCATGAGCCGTCCCGCCCTCCCACGCGCATGCCACCAGCACCAGGAGTGACAGCAGTCGCCACCACCGAGCCATCGCCATAGGCCGACACCTCTCCCTGTCCCTGGCGAATCTAGACAAAGCGGTGAATATGTCATGCACAGACACACGATGGGTCGCCGACACATACCTGCTTGGCTGTGCCGGCGGCATTTGCAGGGGCAGTTTCGGCGGCCGATGATGGAGATCGGTGACCGTCACTCGATTGACGGGAGGACCCATGCCCGACACCACAACGGGCGTCCCGCGGAATGCGCTTCCCCCCTTCGAAGAGGCCGAAGCGCTGGGTCCCCAGGACGCGGAATTCGTCCGGGACCTGGTGGGGGTGCTGGCCAGGCACGGGAATCTGAACCGTTTCGGCCTCTGTCTGCTGCACGACCACTTCCCGCTCGCCGCGGACGAGGTGCTGGTGGAGACGAACGACCCCCGGGACCGCACCCTGCATGTGCACGTCGAGAAGGTGGGCCGGACGCGGCACCTCAAGGCATCACAGTGGCGGTTCGTGCCGCATGCCGACCGCGAGCCGGGCGAGCAGTCCCCAGGAGCCTCCTGTCAGGAGATCCTGCTGTGCACCACGCTCGACCTATGCCCGGGGCGCGCGGACACACACGACGACCGTTGAGGGCGGCGAAAGGGCGCCGTCCCCGAAGAAGACGGCGCCCCTCGCTGAAAAAGACCTCAGAACTTGTTCTTCGGGGTGATGCCCAGCGACAGGCCGGACAGGCCCCGCTGCCGCCCGCCCAGCTTCCCCGCGATCGCGCGCAGGGCCGAGCCCGCCGGGGAGTCGGGGTCGGTCAGGACCACCGGCTTGCCCTCGTCGCCGCCCTCGCGGAGGCGGACGTCGATCGGGATGTTGCCGAGGACCGGGACCGTCGTACCCGTGGTGCGGGTCAGGCCGTCGGCGACCAGCTGGCCGCCGCCCGTGCCGAAGACGTCGACCATCTCGCCGCAGTGCGGGCAGGGCAGGCCGGACATGTTCTCGACCACGCCGACGATCTTCTGGTGGGTCTGCACGGCGATCGAGCCCGCGCGCTCGGCCACCTCGGCCGCCGCCTGCTGCGGGGTCGTCACGACCAGGATCTCCGCGTTCGGGACCAGCTGGGCCACGGAGATCGCGATGTCACCGGTGCCGGGCGGGAGGTCCAGGAGCAGGACGTCAAGGTCGCCCCAGTAGACGTCCGCGAGGAACTGCTGGAGCGCGCGGTGCAGCATCGGGCCGCGCCAGACGACCGGGGCGTTGCCCGGGGTGAACATGCCGATGGAGATGACCTTCACACCGTTCGCGGACGGCGGCATGATCATGTTCTCGACCTGGGTGGGCCGGCCGTCGGCGCCCAGCATGCGCGGCACGCTGTGGCCGTAGATGTCGGCGTCCACGACACCGACCTTCAGGCCGTCGGCGGCCATCGCCGCCGCCAGGTTCACCGTCACCGAGGACTTGCCGACGCCGCCCTTGCCGGACGCGACCGCGTAGACCCGGGTGAGGTTGCCGGGCTTGGCGAAGGGGACCTCGCGCTCGGCCTGGCCGCCGCGCAGGGCCGACGCCAGCTCCTTGCGCTGCTCGTCGCTCATCACGTCCAGGGTGACGTCGACGCGGGTGACGCCCTCGACCCGGGAGACCGCCTCGGTGACGCGCTGCGTGATGGTGTCGCGCATCGGGCAGCCGGACACCGTCAGGTACACGGTGACCGCGACCGCTCCGTCCGCGCCGATCTCCACCGATTTGACCATCCCGAGTTCGGTGATCGGGCGGTTGATCTCGGGGTCGTTCACCGTCGCCAGTGCCTCGCGCACCGCGTCTTCCGTAGCCATAAGGACGATGGTACGGCGCGCCGAGGGGCCTGAGGGATGCCTCTCAGCGGTCGTCTGTGTCACGTCCGGGCGGGCGTTCCGTCCGTTCCGCCGGGAATACGACGTGGCCGGGGTGTCCGTCGTGCCGGCGGCGTTCCTCCAGTTCCTTCATCAGGTCCTGCAGTTCCGAGCGGATCCAGTCCCGGGTGGCGACCTCGCCCAGGCCCATGCGCAGCGCGGCGACCTCCCGGGTCAGGTACTCGGTGTCGGCGATGGACCGCTCGTTCTGCTTGCGGTCCTGCTCCAGGTTGACCCGGTCGCGGTCGTCCTGCCGGTTCTGCGCGAGCAGGATCAGCGGGGCCGCGTAGGACGCCTGCAGCGACAGCATCAGGGTGAGGAAGATGAACGGGTACTCGTCGAAGCGCAGATGGCGGGGCGCGGCGACGTTCCACACCACCCACATGATGATGACGACCGTCATCCACACGATGAAGCGTCCGGTCCCCAGGAACCGGGCGATCTTCTCCGACAGCCGGCCGAAGGCCTCCGGGTCCCACTCGGGCAGGATCCGGCGGCGCGGCGGACGCGGCTGGTCCAGCCGGGCCGCCCGGGGCCGTCCGGCGGCCGTGGCGCCCGCCGGGTGGCGCTCGCGGGTCGCGGTCTCGCGCTCAGGAGCCATGTGCGGGCGCCTCCTCTCCCTCGTCCAGGTGGAACTCGGTCTCCCGCCAGTCGTCGGGCAGCATGTGGTCCAGTACGTCGTCCACGGTCACCGCGCCGAGCAGCGATCCGGACTCGTCCACGACGGGCGCGGCCACCATGTCGTACGTGGCGAAGAAACCGGCGACGACCGGCAGCGCGGCGTCCGGGTCCAGCGGTTGCAGATCGTCGTCCACGAGCGAGCTGACCAGGGTGTACGGCGGGTCCCGCAGCAGCCGCTGGAAGTGCACGGTGCCCAGGTACTTGCCGGTCGGGGTCTCGTCGGGCGGGCGGCAGACGTAGACCTGGGCGGCCAGGGCCGGGGACAGGTCCTGGTTGCGGACCCGGGCGAGCGCGTCGGCGACGGTGGCGTCCGGCCGCAGCACGATCGGCTCCGTCGTCATCAGACCGCCGGCCGTGTGCTCCTCGTACGACATCAGGCGGCGCATGTCGGCCGCGTCGGAGGGCTGCATCAGGCTCAGCAGCCGCTCCTTGTCCTCCTCGGGGAGTTCGGAGAGCAGGTCGGCCGCGTCGTCCGGGTCCATCGCTTCCAGCACGTCCGCCGCGCGCTCCTCCTTCAGCTTGCCGAGGATCTCGATCTGGTCGTCCTCCGGCAGCTCCTCCAGGACGTCGGCGAGCCGGTCGTCGTCCAGGGCGGCGGCGACCTCGGCCCGCCGCTTCGGGGACAGGTGGTGCAGCACGTTGGCGAGGTCGGCGGGGCGCAGCTGCTCGAAGGTGGCGAGCAGGCTCTCGGCGCCCTGCCCGTGCTCCTCCAGGGAGAACCCGGTGACGGCCGACCACTCGGCGGTCAGCGTCTCGCCCTTCGCCCGCCGGAAGGCACCGCCCTTGCGGCCCTTGCGCAGGAAGACCCGGTCGACCTCCCAGTCGCGGCGGGCGGGCAGCTGCTGCACGGACACGTCGAGGACGGTGACCTCCTCGCCGGTCTCCACCAGGGTCACCCGCCGGTCCAGCAGCTCGCCGAAGACGAGCCGCTCGGTGGGCCGCTGCTCGAAGCGGCGGACGTTGACCACGCCGGTGGTGATGACCTGGCCGGACTCGATGCCCGTGACCCGGGTCATGGGCAGGAAGATACGGCGCCTGGTGGACAGTTCGACCACCAGCCCGAGAACGCGCGGGGGCCGTCGCCGGACGCGCAGCATGACGACCATGTCGCGTACGCGGCCCACCTGGTCGCCGGTCGGATCGAAGACGGGGACCCCGGCGAGGTGCGAGACGAAGATCCGGGGGGCGCCGGCTGCCATGGCTCTGCTTCCTTTGCCTGGGAGACGCTGGGGACTGCGGTGTGGGATTTGCTCGGATTTGCCCGCTCGGGTGCGCTTCAGGCTAGCCCGTACCGGTCGGATACGCCCTGGTGGGGGGTCCGGACGGACTGGCTCCGCCGGGTGGACGGGGCGACGGTACGCTGCGGTACGCCGCTCAGGAACCGTCAGAAAGGCGACCCCACCTGTGACTGCGATTCCCCAGGGCCGTACCCGCCGGTCCGTGCTGGTGACCGCGAGCTGCGCACTGGCCGTGACGGGAGCGATGGTGCTGTCGGGGTGCGGCGGTGACGATCCGGACGCGGGGACCAACGGGGTGGGCAAGCTGCCCCCGGCGAAGATCCAGGCGAAGACGCGGGCCGCGGCGGACGCGGCCCCCGCCGTACGGCTGTCCGGGACCGTGGTCACCAGCGGCCGCACGTACCGCCTCGACATGCAGCTCAAGGCCGACGGCGGCACCGGCTCGGTGACCTCGCAGGGGGCCACCTTCAAGCTGCTGCGGGTCGGGCGGGAGCTGTACCTCAAGGCGGACGCGGGCTTCTGGAGCCACGCCGACGGCAGCGACGGCAGCACGGGCAAGCTGGACGGCAAGTACGTGAAGGTCCCGCAGCGCGATCCCGCGTACAAGAAGTTCAGCGGCTTCACGGACAAGGACGTCCTCCTCGACGGTCTGCTGACTCTGCACGGCGCGCTGGCGACGGACGGCCACCACGCCGATCAGTCGGGTACCCGCACGATCCGCATCACCGGCGACGACGGCGCGGGCGGCACACTGGACGTCTCCCTCCAGGGCACCCCCTATCCCCTCCGCCTGGTCCGCGCCGGCGACGCGGGGACGCTCCGCTTCTCCGACTGGGGCAAGAACTTCACCGTCGAGGAACCGGCCAAGTCGGAGACGGTGGACTACGGCAGGCAGCTGCCGACGTCGTAGGACGGCCGCCGGGGCGGGCGGCCGGAGCGGCGCCGCCGGGCCACGCCGTCGTGACGGCTCACCGTGCGGCGGTGGGGCGGGGGCGGCCGGCGTACGGGCCGCCGCCGCTCATTTCCTCTTGCGGCGCCTGAGCAGCAGCTTGGGCAGGCCCGCCGGGACCGGTCTGCGGGTGGTGGCCGGGGTCGGGACGGGGCGTTCGGCCAGGTCGCCGGAGGGCAGCGGGGCCACGGAACCCGCCGGCACCAGGCGCAGCACCCGGCACTCGCGGGCCCAGCGGGCCGGCATCTCCTCGCCGTCGGGGGCGTTCAGCCGCTTGCCCTTCAGTTCGGCGACGGCCGCCTCCCACTCCGCGGAGCCGGACGCCGCCTCGGACACGGTCACCGGGAACGTCACCAGCCGGCCGCCCTTGTCCTTGCTGCGCACGCTCACCTCGGCGGAGCCGCCGTCGGCCAGCCCCTCCAGCGGCTGCTCACCGGGGCCGTCGCCGACCACGCACAGCGCGCCCTCGTGCCACACGTGCCACAGCGCACGCGCGGCCGGGGCGCCGGCGCCCCTGACCCAGATCAGGCCGGACTTCTTCGCGGCCTCCTCGATGAGGGCCCGGTCGAGCAGCTCGCTTGTCATGTGCCCCAGCCTAACCAGGCCGTACCGGCCCGCTCACAGCCAGCCGTTGCGCTTGAGCGTGCGGTGGATGCCCAGGCACAGGGCGACCGTGATGCCCATGATCACCGGGTAGCCGTACTTCCAGTGCAGCTCCGGCATGTACTTGAAGTTCATCCCGTACACCCCGCACACCATCGTCGGTACGGCGATGATCGCGGCCCAGGCGGTGATCTTGCGCATGTCCTCGTTCTGCGCGACGGACGCCTGCGCGAGGTTGGCCTGGAGGATGGAGTTGAGCAGTTCGTCGAAGCCCAGCACCTGCTCCTGGACCCGGGCGAGGTGGTCGGCGACGTCCCGGAAGTACTTCTGGATGTCGGGGTCGACCAGCCGCATGGGCCGCTCGCTCAGCAGCTGCATGGGTCGCAGCAGCGGCGCCACCGCCCGCTTGAACTCCAGCACCTCGCGCTTGAGTTGGTAGATCCGCGCCGAGTCCACACCGCGCGAGACCCCGCCCTTGCGGCCGGGCGAGAAGACCTCGGTCTCCACCTCGTCGATGTCGTCCTGCACGGCGTCGGCGACCGCGATGTAGCCGTCCACGACGTGGTCGGCGATGGCGTGCAGCACGGCCGAGGGGCCCTTGGCGAGCAGCTCCGGGTCGTCCTGGAGCCGGTGGCGCAGGGCGCGCAGCGAGCCCTGGCCGCCGTGCCGGACGGTGATGAAGAAGTCCCGGCCGGTGAAGCACATGACCTCGCCGGTCTCCACGACCTCGCTGTTGGCGGTGAGCCGGTCGTGCTCGACGTAGTGGATGGTCTTGAAGACGGTGAACAGCGAGTCGTCGTACCGCTCCAGCTTGGGCCGCTGGTGGGCCTGCACCGCGTCCTCGACGGCCAGCGGGTGCAGCCCGAACTCGCTGGCGATACCGGCGAATTCGGCCTCGGTGGGCTCGTGCAGCCCGATCCAGACGAAGCCGCCGTCGCGGCGCACCAGCCGCATCGCCTCCTGCGGGGTGAGCGGGCCCGCGCTCTGCACGCGGGCACCGTCGCGGTAGACGGCGCAGTCGACGACGGCCGAGGAGGTGCCGGGGGCGCGCGTGGTGTCGTACGAGGGGCTCGTGTCCTTGCGCAGCGAGACGCGGGAGGACGGGCGGACCACGGCGCGCAGGTCGCGGATCATCGACATGGGCAGGCTCCTTCGCAGGCGGGCAGCGAGGGCGCGCGGCAACGGGTGGAACTACCCGGAATGGGGACGTCCTGACTGTGCATGTTTGGCACGTCCACAAAGCGGGGAGCACCGCACCGTCGCGGTGGCGACATCACTGCTGATGCAGAACTGATTCAGATCAGACAGATCAGGCAAAGCGAGACGAAGTGCTCTTCCGAACGACGAAGCGCAAGGGAAGGCGGCGGCCAGCCGGGAACTACATCAGCAGCCGGAAGAGCGAGTGGTACTGCACGGTCGACTTCGATCCATGACAGCCCCACCTCCTCCGGCCGGTCCCTCGTAAGGGAGTCTCGTCGGCGTCGGGGACCCGATAGCCACGCTTGGCGTGCTGCCCCGAACCACCGGCTCAGAGTACCAGCCGCCCGTACTGTCAAGGCGCCGCTTTGCCCGCTACTGACGAGTTCTATGCTCGGTGCATGGCTGATGTTCTTCCTCTGGTCGAGGCCCGGTTGACCACCGCGCTGGGCCAACCGGACGCCCGGGCCGCGGTCACCTTCCTCGGCACGGAGCGTATCGAGGTGCTCCGCTTCCAGGAGGGGGACGTCCTCCGGTACGCCACCCTCGGCATGTCCCGGAACCCCATGACGGATCCCGCGGCGATGCTCGCCGACCCGGTCGAGGGCCCCCGCGCCGAACTGGTCCTGTCCGTCCGCGCGGGCCTCGCCGACACCGACAAGGTGCTCCGCCCGCTCGCCGTGCTGGCGGCGACGCCGCAGGTGGAGGGCCTGGTGGTGACCCCGGGCGCCTCGCTCGACGTGGGCGAGCCGCTGTGGCCCGGCGCCCCCTTCACCTCCGTCCTGGTGGGCGAGCCCGGCGGACTGGTGGAGGACCTGGAGCTGGACGCCCCGATGGACCCCGTACGGTTCCTGCCGCTGCTGCCGATGACCCCGAACGAGGCCGCCTGGAAGCGGGTGCACGGCGCCCAGGCCCTCCAGGAGCGCTGGCTCGCGGGCGGGACGGACCTGAGGGACCCCGCTCGCAGATCCGTCCCGCTGGACTGACGCGCGCCCCTGAGCGGGGTGACCGAACTCACCAACACAAGGCCGGATTTGGTCAGTTGACGAAGGCGCCGACCCCGTTCTCGGCGGCGTGCACCGGCTCGGGTTCCCCGGCCGCGTACGAGGTGAAGAGCAGGGCCGCCTGGCCGGCGGTGGCGTCGAGGCCCCGGGGCGATGGACGGCTGCGCGCCCCTCACAGGTTAGCTCTGCTAATTAGTGCTGATTGCATCGAGTTTGGCGGACGGGTGATCGTCCTTGACGTGGGCGGGCCGGGGTAGGACCGTGGAGCCCTATGAGGGGCGAACCCAGTTGCCCGAGGTGCGGTGGCCGGGTCAGGGCTCCCGGCCTCTTCGCCGATGCGTGGCAGTGCGACGTGCATGGTCCGGTGTATCCGCTGCAGCCCGTGATCCCGCCCAGCGTCGAGGCGCTCAACGTCGTGGTGCACCGCACCCAGGTGCCGGTGTGGATGCCGTGGCCGCTGCCGGTCGGCTGGCTGTTCACGGGTGTGGCGTACGCCGGCGACGACCGCAGCGGCGGCCGGGCTACCGCGGTGGCCTGCTCGGGCCCCGGCCCGCTCGGCGGCCCGGGCGAGATGATCCTGATCGCCGAGGAGCTGGGCGTCGGCCTCGGCGCGCACTACGCCGGCATCGACGGCCCCGATCCCGGGTCGTACATGAACGTCGAGAAGCCCCCGCAGGCCAAGGTGCTCGCCGCGGGGCGCCCGACACCCCTGTGGCACGTCTACCGCGCCCCCGACGACCGGGCCGTCTTCGCCGGCGAGGCGCTCGGGATGTGGCTGTGGGCGGTGATGTGGCCCGAGCAGTCCGGTCTGCTCATGTACGACGAGCTGGTGCTGACCGATCTGCGGGACGCGGGGCCGGAGATAGAGCTGGTGCCCTGCGGAGCGTTGTCGCCGCGCTTGCTTCGGCCGTAGCGCCCACCGGGGCCCGGTGTGCTGTCCGAGGGCGGCTGCGGATGATGCGTGGTTGCTCGCGCAGTTCCCCGCGGCCCTTGGTCGGCTGCCGTAGGGGGTGCTCCCGGGGTGCGGGTGTGACAGTGAGGGTGGAAAACACCGCTATCCTTAGGTGTCCCCTTCTTCCGTCGCCCTGCCTGGAGCTCGCGTGCGTATCGATCTGCACTGTCACTCCACGGCGTCCGACGGTACGGACACCCCTGCCGAGCTGGTGCGCAAGGCCTCTGCTGCGGGGCTGGACGTCGTCGCGCTGACCGACCACGACACCACCCGGGGGTACGGCGAGGCGATCGCCGCGTTGCCCGAGGGGCTGACGCTGGTCACCGGGGCCGAGCTGTCCTGCCGGATCGACGGCGTCTCGATGCACCTGCTGGCCTACCTCTTCGACCCCGAGGAGCCGGCCCTGCTGGCCGAGCGCGAGCTGGTCCGCGACGACCGGGTGCCGCGGGCCAAGGGCATGGTCGCCAAGCTGAACGCGCTGGGCGTGCCGGTCACCTGGGAGCAGGTCGAGCGGATCGCCGCCGGCGGCTCGGTGGGCCGCCCGCACGTGGCCTCCGCGCTGGTCGAGCTGGGTGTCGTACCGACGGTGAGCGACGCGTTCACCGAGGAGTGGCTGGCCGACGGCGGGCGGGCCTTCGTGGAGAAGCACGAGACCGACCCCTTCGAGGCGATCCGGCTGGTCAAGGCCGCGGGCGGGGTCTGCGTGTTCGCGCACCCGGCCGCCGCCAAGCGCGGCCGTACCGTGCCGGAGTCCCGGATCGCGGAGCTGGCCGAGGCCGGTCTGGACGGCATCGAGGTCGACCACATGGACCACGACGCCGACGCCCGGGACCGGCTGCGGGGCCTGGCGAAGGAGCTGGGGCTGCTGGTCACCGGCTCCTCGGACTACCACGGCAGCCGCAAGACCGTGGCGCTGGGCGCGTACGCGACCGACCCCGAGGTGTACGGGGAGATCACCCGGCGGGCGACGGGCGCGTTCCCGGTGCCGGGCACCGGCGGAGCCTGAGGCCCCCAGGGGCCGGTCCGCCGTACACACCTCACGCCCGTTCTTCCTCTTCCCGCAAGGCCTGTACTTCCCCCATGTTCGACATCGCCGTCTTCGGCTCCCTGTTCCTGACCCTTTTTGTCATCATGGATCCCCCCGGGATCACCCCGATCTTCCTCGCCCTGACCGCCGGCCGGCCGGCCAAGGTGCAGAAGCGGATGGCCTTCCAGGCCGTCTGCGTGGCGGGCGGTGTGATCGCCGTCTTCGGTGTCCTGGGCCACCAGATCCTGAACTACCTGCACGTGTCCGTGCCCGCGCTGATGATCGCGGGCGGGCTGCTGCTCCTGCTGATCGCGCTGGACCTGCTCACCGGCAAGACCGACGAGCCGAAGCAGACCAAGGACGTCAACGTGGCGCTCGTACCGCTGGGCATGCCGCTGCTCGCGGGGCCCGGTGCGATCGTGTCGGTGATCCTGGCCGTGCAGAAGGCCGGCAGTGTGTCCACGCAGATCTCGGTGTGGTCCGCGATCCTCGCCATCCACGTGGTGCTGTGGCTGGTGATGCGTTACTCGCTGCTGATCATCCGGGTCATCAAGGACGGCGGTGTCGTCCTGGTGACGCGGCTCGCGGGCATGATGCTCTCCGCGATCGCCGTGCAGCAGATCATCAACGGGGTCACTCAGGTGATCCGGGGGAGCTGAGCCGTCGTCGGCTCGGCTCCCCCGGAAAGCTTGAGTGGCCGAGAAGCCCGTGCGGGTTACGAGGCCGGGGTGTCGGCCGGGCGGATCCACAGGCGCTGTCCGGTGGCGGCGGCCTGCTGAACGATCCGGTTGACGGAGGCGGCGTCCACGACGGTGCTGTCCACGGCGGTGCCGTCGACCTCGTCGAGTCGCATGATTTCGAAGCGCATGGGCTTCTCCCTTCGTCTGGTCATCCTCCTGCGGAGAACTACTTGGTGTGACGTCCGGTGTATCCAGCGTCGTACGTAGTCAACGCGATGTTTGTTACAAACATTCCCTACGCTAAAGAAATTTTTCGAACGGCTAATTACTGACCGGTAAGCCGAAGTCGAGGAACCCACCGGGACCGGTTGTGTTCGCAGTGTGACCACCGGGACAATGAGGGTGATGAACGACGACCTGGCCGCCCTGGGCGCCCGTATCGAGCGCACGAACGAGCTGCTGGAACGCATGCTCGCCGAGGTGGCGAAGACACCCTCGACCCACGCGATCTTCGTCGACGCGGGCTATCTGTACGCAGCCGCCGGCCGGCTCGTCGCCGGGACCGAGGACCGCCGCGCCTTCGACATCGACGCCGAGGGCCTGATCGACGCGCTCATCGACAAGGCCCGCCAGATCTTCGCGGACAGCCGGCTGCTGCGCGTGTACTGGTACGACGGCGCCCGCCGCCGCATCCACACCGCCGAGCAGCAGTCCATCGCCGAACTGCCCGACGTCAAGGTCCGCCTCGGCAACCTCAACGCCAACAACCAGCAGAAGGGCGTCGACTCCCTGATCCGGACCGACCTGGAGTCACTGGCCCGGCACCGCGCGATCAGCGACGCGGCCCTCCTCGGCGGCGACGAGGACCTCGTCTCGGCGGTCGAGGCGGCCCAGGGCTACGGCGCCCGCGTCCATCTCTGGGGCATCGAGGCGTCCGAGGGCCGCAACCAGGCCGAGCCGCTGCTCTGGGAGGTCGACAGCCAGCGCACCTTCGACCTGGAGTTCTTCAAGCCGTACGTCTCCCGGCGCACGGCCGCCGCGTACGAGGCCGCCGCCGGCGCCCGCCCCACCCGCGAGGACGTCCGCTTCGTCGGCGCCCAGATCGCGGCCCGGTGGCTCTCCTCCCGGGGCCGCGAAGCGCTGGTCGAGCTGTTCCCGGGCCACCCCTACCTGCCCGGCCCCGTCGACCAGGACCTGCTGGTCGAAGCCGAGGAACTGCTCCAGTACTCCCTGCGCGGCCAGGCGGACCTGCGGCGGGCACTCCGGGACGGCTTCTGGGAGCACCTGCACGCGCAGTACTAGGTCTGCCGGGGTGCGCCGAGGGTGTCGTCCCAGAAGTCGGCGAGCGCGCGGGCCGTCTCCAGGGGGCGGTCGGTGTTCGGGGAGTGCTCGGCGCCCTCGACGACCGTCCGGCGCGCCCCCAGCCGTATCGCCATGTCGTCGAGCAGCGGCAACGGCCAGGTGTCGTCCCGCGCGCCCGACAGCACGTGGAACGGCAGCGGTACCTCCGCCAGTTCGGCGACCCGGTCCGGTTCCGTGCACAACTGGCGCCCGGTGGCGAGGAGTTGCGCCGGCTTGGTGCCCAGCCAGCGGCGCCGCAGGTCGTTGCGGTCGTCCAGCCCGGCGTCGAGCGCGGGCGTGTCCGTCTCCTCCGGCGGCTCCATCGCCTGGATCGCCTCCCACACCTCCGCCATGCTCAGCACGGCGAGCGCGTCCCGGAGCAGCTTCACGCGCTCCTGCTGGGACGTCGAGATCTGCGCCGGGCCGGAGGCCATCAGGGTGAACGACAGGAACGGCGTGTGGTCCAGCAGCACGGCCGCACGCGCGATCTGGCCGCCGAGGGAGTGTCCCAGCAGGTGCACCGGACCACCGACCGCCGCCGCCTGCGCGAGCACGTCCCGCGCCAATTCCTCCTGCGCGTAGGCCGACTCGTCCGTTGCGGGTCCGTCCGACTCGAACTGGCCCCGGCCGTCCACGGCGACGGTCCGGTACCCGCGCTCGGCCAGCGGTACGTGCAGCGGGTTGAAGTCCTCCTTGCTGCCGGTGAACCCCGGCAGCAGCAGGACGACGCCCTTGGGTTCCACCCCGGCGGCCACGGGGGCGTCGACCACGGCGAACTCCCCCCGAGCCGTGCGCAGCGCGTACGCGCGCGCACCGGGAGGCGGGACGAAGGTGGCGGGCCTGCTCATGGGGGAGAGGCTATCGGGCCGGGTTGAGCAGTGCTTTCGAGGGGCGGGGGTGGGACGGGCGGGGAAATGCCGACGGCCGGGTCCACTTGTGTGAACCCGGCCGTCGGACCCGTCGTCGTCTCCGCCGTGCGGGCGGAGCCCGGTCAGGCCTCGGGGGCCACGACG